>CAZOIX010000016.1:0-15626 GCA_964579685.1 uncultured Mycobacterium sp. | reverse complement strand
GTACAAACACATGCCTGTCGGAGCTGGCTTCGTGCTGGTGAACAACCATGATCCCAAGCATTTGCGAGAAGAGTTTGACGCCGAATACGCTGGTAGTTACGGCTGGCAGTACGTCGAGGCCGGTCCGCGCGTGTGGCAGATCCGCATCTCCAAACTCGCGGCGACCGCACTGCCACGGCTCGTGGTCGACGCGGCAGATCTGGGCGAGGCCGAATCGAACGTCGCGTGGCGGTTACAGGAGCGTGAACGTGACCTGGATTCCAACATCATCGACCTCCCACCTGCGGGCATTATCGACGCCCACCAAGGACCGGAACTCGACGTCCTGATCTATGTGGTTGCTGGCAGCGGCCAGCTGAACACTGAGCTCGGCGAGATCGGTCTACATCCAGGTGCGTTGGTGTGGTTGCCGCGGCGATCTGAGCGTGGATTCGCCGCTGGCGCAGATGGTTTGCGCTATCTGACCGTACATCGACGCCGTGAGGCGCTGGACTTGAAACCACCCCAGCGACGAGTAGAACGTTGACGATCGGCACTCCTTGCGGCTTCGCGCCGCCGCATCCGGGAACGACCGTCGTTTCCGCCGGACGAGCGAACCGACAAGATCGTTTGGAACCACCGCCACCCGGTCCGTTTCGGTGGTCGTCGACCGCCGCGTCCATATGCGACACCCTGCCCGCACGGCGGGTACTGATCGACCGATCATGCGCCACCGACACGACAGGGGTGTGTCATCGTGCGACGACCTATCGATCAGGTGCTACCGAGATGCAGTCCCGCTTTCTACTGTGCTGCGATACAACACTTTCCATCTTCTCGGATGGCCTGATACGACTACACCGACGCGTTCCCGTGTGGTCCCGCCGAAGAAGATGATCCCGTCGGTCTGTCGCACCCATCGGCTGCCACAATCCCGATTTCGAAATGAATTGGAGTATTCCGATGACCGCTGACGCACCGCCACGAGTCGCGCTACAGGCCCGTCGGCCGTTTCCGGCTCGAATGGGGCCGAAGGGCAAACTGGTCTACAAGCTGATCACGGCCACCGATCACAAGTTGATCGGTATCATGTACATCGCGACCTGTTTCGTGTTCTTCTTCACCGGCGGGTTGATGGCGTTGTTCATGCGCACCGAGCTTGCCTCGCCCGGGCTGCAGTTCCTATCCAACGAGCAGTACAACCAGTTGTTCACCATGCACGGCACGATCATGCTGCTGTTCTACGCCACCCCAATCGTATTCGGATTCGCCAATCTGGTGCTGCCACTGCAGATCGGTGCACCTGACGTGGCGTTCCCGCGCCTCAACGCACTCTCGTTCTGGCTGTTCTTGTTGGGTGGACTAATCGCGATCGCCGGGTTCATCACCCCGGGCGGAGCCGCCGACTTCGGCTGGACCGCGTACGCCCCGCTGTCGGACGCTGTCCACTCGCCCGGCGCTGGTGGCGACCTGTGGATCATGGGCATCGCTATCGGGGGTCTGGGTACCATTCTGGGCGCGGTCAACATGATCACCACCGTCGTGTGTCTACGCGCCCCGGGTATGACGATGTTCCGGATGCCGATCTTCACCTGGAACATCACGGTGACCTCGATTCTGGTATTGATGGTTTTCCCGCTACTCACCGCGGCGCTGTTCGGATTGGCTGCTGACCGGCACCTCGGTGCGCACATCTACGATCCGGCCAACGGTGGAGTACTGTTGTGGCAGCACCTGTTCTGGTTCTTCGGCCATCCTGAGGTGTATGTGGTTGCGCTACCGTTCTTCGGTATCGTCACCGAAGTCATCCCTGTATTCGCCCGCAAGCCTGTCTTCGGCTACACCAATCTGATCTACGCCACTCTCGCCATCGCCGCGCTATCGATGGGCGTCTGGGCACACCATATGTTTGCCACCGGCGCGGTGCTGCTGCCGTTCTTCTCTTTCATGTCTTATCTGATCGCGATTCCCACCGGAATCAAGTTCTTCAACTGGATCGGCACGATGTGGAAAGGTCAGTTGACGTTTGAGACTCCGATGCTGTTCGCGGTGGGCTTCATGGTGACGTTCCTGCTGGGTGGACTATCCGGAGTGATGCTGGCCAGCCCGCCGCTGGACTTCCACATCACCGATACCTATTTCCTCGTCGCGCACTTCCACTACGTGTTGTTCGGAACGATCGTGTTCGCCACCTTCTCAGGCATCTACTTTTGGTTCCCGAAGATGACCGGTCGGCTGCTCGACGAGCGCCTGGGGAAGCTGCACTTTTGGCTCACGCTGATTGGCTTTCACACCACGTTTCTGGTGCAGCACTGGCTGGGCAACCAAGGCATGCCCCGGCGCTACGCCGACTACCTACCCACCGACGGGTTCACAACTCTGAACGTCGTTTCTACGATCGGAGCCTTCATTTTAGGGGTGTCGATGCTGCCCTTTGTGTGGAACGTCTTCAAGAGTTGGCGCTACGGCGAGCCGGTCACCGTCGACGATCCGTGGGGATGTGGCAACTCCCTGGAGTGGGCAACCAGTTGTCCCCCGCCTCGGCACAACTTCACTGAACTACCCCGAATCCGCTCCGAACGTCCCGCATTCGAACTGCACTACCCGTGGATGATCGACCGCATACGCGCCGAATCACACATAGGACACCGCCGCATATCCGGCGCGGATAGTACGAAGACGAGCACTGCGCCGTAACAGCCGTACGGGGCAGATGATCAGCGCAGTGTGGCTGAATCTTGACGGAAAGGAAAATCCGAGGGACCAGATGGACAATTGAGTAACGCCCAAGGCTGCAGGCACGATCAGAGTAGTGCTTCTCCAACAACTTTCGCGATAGCAGGTGGTGTCGCCTGGATGCGGACCTCACCGCCGTGGGATGCCCGCGCGTACACGCCGTTGCACTGCAGACAATCAGGAGCGCCTATGCCGTGATCCAAAGCAGACGCAGGCGGGTAGTCCGGCTATGTCGCAACAGTTCACCACCTGCGTATAAGCGCTCACCGGCATCTAGCCGGGCGGCCAACAGTCATCCACCACTCCCCACCATTTCTCACCCGTTTACCGTGATAAGACATAGTTCGGGTTCGACGAACGGCTCGAGCTCAGCCGGTGCTCTGGGTTGCGACGCATTAGACGACCCTGTCCCTTTGTTCCCTTTGGGGTGGGTGAGGAGTCCCTGTAGCAGTCCGCGGTGTAGCGCGCAGCCCACCTCCGGGTGAACTCGGGCCAGATCCCGAATTGGGCAGCTGTGCAGTCGAACGGTCCGCTGGTGGTCATCCGTCGATGTCGCAGACGACACCACCTCGGGAGTGAAGCCCATCCGCGCGAACACCGTCGCGACCGTCTCCGATCGCTGATCAAGAGTCGTTCTCGACTCAGCATCGTCTGGGACATGTCGCTCCACGGCACCGTCGCTCGCGGTTTCGGACGTGATCTTCTGAGCCCATTTTCGTCCGACCGCCTCGGCGCGACGACGTCGTTGACCGGCGGTATCCCCCAACTCCAGCGCCAGTATCTCGGCCAGGTGCCGATAGTCCAGTCGCTCCTGCACCGCACGGTAGCCCGTACGCGGTCGACCAACGCTCCCCCGGGCGATACGGGTACGCTCCACCACTCCTTCGTCGCACAACGCGTCGAGGTGAAAACGCACCGTGGTTGTGTGCAGTCCCATCTGTCGCGCGAGTTGGGTCGCATCGATCGCATCGTCGTGTTTGCGCACCAACTCGAGGGCACGTTGACGTTGCAGGTTTCGTTGCCCACGGCGCGCTTGCCTTTGACGGTCTCGGTTCTCCACCGTGCACCTCCAGCAAGTTGACCATCCCAAATTTAACGGATATTATTCATTAATACCAGCATCCGCCGCAAGAGGCCAGCCGTGGGACATCGTTTGGTCGAGCGCTGACGACAGACGGGCTGCCAAGTACGGCGTTGCATTAAGGCATGCGTCGGTTCAGATAAGGGTGTGGCACAACAAGAATCTCGGAGGTGCAACGGTTTTGGACGCCAGAGTGGAATCCAAAGTGATCCGAGAAGCCGTGCAGTTGGCGTGCCGGGCCCCGTCGCTTTACAACAGCCAGCCCTGGCTATGGGTGGCCAAATGTGATCGGCTGGATCTGTTCCTTGCGCCGAACCGAATTCAGTACACGGATCGGTCGATGCGTGAGGCCCATATCGGCTGCGGGGCGGTGCTCGATCATCTTCGGATCGCGCTGGCGGCCGCAGGATGGGAGGCTAACGTCGAGCGATTCCCCAATCCGAACAACCTCAAGCATCTTGCGACCGTGGAATTCACCGCCATGGCTTCTGTAACCGAAGGACAGCATCGCCGCGCCAGCGCTATCCTCGCTCGCCGCACGGACCGGCTTCCGTTCATGCAGGCGCACACATGGAAATCGTTTCTGCCTGTGCTTCGTAGCAGAGTCGACCCCGACGCAGTGGCTCTGGACGTCCTACTCGATCAAGACCGCCCACATCTAGCTGAGCTTGCCAAGCTCACTGAATCACTGCGCCTGTACGACTCCTTCTACCATTCCGAACGGGCTTGGTGGACAGCACCATTCGAGGCATCCGAAGGCATACCTTACAGCTCTTTGGTTTCGGCCGGCGAGGCTGAGCGGGTAGCCATCAATCGAATCTTTCCTTTCACTAAGAACGCAGAAAGACGAACTACGACACATCAAGACCACGCGAAAGTCGTGATGTTGTCCACTAATGATGACAGTTCCGCCAGCGCGCTAAGGTGTGGGGAGGCGCTGTCAACCGTCTTACTGGAATGCACGATGGCCGGGTTGGCTACCTGTCCAGTCACACACTTGACGGAACTCTCGGTCAGCCGCAAGCTTCTTGCCACGCTGACCAATCACACCGACTTCCCCCAGGTCCTGATCCGCGTCGGCATCGCCCCCTCCTTTGAACAGTTACCGCCACCCACACCGCGCCGTCCGATGGATGATGTACTGCGAATAGAAGATTGAACCGCACCCTGTGCGGACTCGTGTTGGATACACGCGTACCCCTCAATCTCATTTGGGAAATACTCTGTGCCCGAGCTCTATCTGTGTGCATTCCAAACGCGTTCATTTGCCAGGCTTGCCCTGTCGGCTGCCCTCGAGCGGGAGCATCGTCAAATCGACGACGGGATAAAGTCATTCATAAACCAGCCCGGTAGAGACACGGTGCAGCCGACAGTCCTCGTCGCAGTGTTGGACATGCTGCGTCGACACATCTATCTGGAAGAAGCCCTTCTGTTCCCACCGGTTCGTGAGACGGGGTTGGCCCTGCAGATATTCGTGCTGATGCGTGAGCATGGACAGTTGTGGCGAACAATGCACGCCCTGATGGGTCTACTCACCGAGGAACAGGACCGCGGGCTGCTGGTGGACACGTGTCTCCAGCCGCTGCATCAACTGGACCGCCACAACGCCAAGGAAGAACAGGTCTTCTATCGGCATGCAGATGTAGACCTGCCGGAGCAGACGAGCGCAGAACTGATCCGGTTCATTCAGGCGGGTCGCACTCCAGACGGATGGGTGTGCCGGCATTCAGTATCGGTAGACCTGCCCGGGTAGAAATCCCTTGCAGTCCTCGATCGGTCGACTCCTCCGATTGGAAGTCACCCCATGGCCGCTTTAGTGCTTCTTGGCAACCGTCAGCAAGACGACAGAGTCTTCTAGCGCCTCGAGACCGTGCCGGCTCGGCGGGATCGCCAAGTGGTCACCCGGGGCGCCGTCCCAGCTGGTATCGGGAGTAGTGAGTCGGATGCGCCCCTGCAGGACTTGCAGAGTAGCCTCGCCTGGGCTCTCGTGATCGGCAAGCGTCGCCCCAGCGGTCAATGCAATCAACGTCTGCCGCAGCGTGTGCTGGTGCCCGCCATACACCGTGTGGGCGCTCCGGCCGTTGCTAGCCCGGTGGGCTGCCGCCAATTGCTGACGCCCGACAGCGATAAGCGAGATCTTGTCCATCTGGCTCGTTCCTCTCATCTTCGTAATGCATAAGCATATTCGCGCGGGCACCGACAACAGATGCACCACGCGAACCAAATCACCTCCCCGGCAATGTCATAAGCCGGATGGCGGAATCCGAGATTCCCATCATGCGTTCACAACGACTGTCAACCCTCGGCGATCACGTACTGGTCTGCGCTTCTTGCTGCGCGCGACCAGACGTGCTATCGCGCTTTCAATTCCGCGGGACAAGGTATCGGCATCATCGATGGACTCGTAGTCGGCGAGGATGCCGAAAAACAGATCTTCGGCGTAGCTAAGCATCGCAACTCCTGTCCGTAGTTGCATCGCGATCGGCGGCATGGGGAGAACGCTAAGCACTCTTCGCCCCATGATTTTCAGCTGTTGACGAGGTCCAGGGACGTTCGTGGTCAACGTCACGACACCACGCTGCGGCAACCGACTCAAGAACCGGACCGCCCATGCAGTCAGCGGGAACGGGGCGCGATTAGCAATCGACACGAGAGTACTGCCGGCTTGACGCTGTCCGTACGATTTCGTACGAGCCAGTCGCGAATGGATTATCCGCAGCCGTTTCACCGGGTCCTGCTCATCGACGGGCAAGTACGGCAGCATTACCGATAGGCGGTTATCTGTCTTGTCGAACGCGTCGACAGATCTCATCGATACTGGTACCAACGTGCGAAGCGTATGGGCCAGAGGCTGTTCACCGCGCTGAAGGATCAGATTGCGGTAACTCTCGGTGATCGCAGCCAACGCAACGTCATTGACGGTGACATCAAATACTCGGCACACTTGCTCGATATCGGCGAGGGGGACTCGTGCTGCGCTGTATCGACGCATATTGGTGATCGGTCCGTTCAAAGTGGTAGTAGCGGGACGTAACAGACCGGTGGCTATTTCGGCCGCACCCCGGATGATACGGGCGGCATGGACGGGCGCTTTCCACAGCGCACCCCACATACTCGGCGAACCTGTGCCCTGTGCAGTCAGCGGTACGTTGTCGGCCAGTTGCTCCTTGGCTCCTCCGGTTCGGCTCCCGAGGCCGCCGTTGATGCCCTCATCACACAGGCCCGCGAGCATGTGGGTCGCGGCGATTCCGTCGGCCATGCAGTGGTGGATCTTGATGAGCATTGCCCAGCGGTTGTCGCTTAGTCCCTCGATAATCCAAATCTCCCACATGGGTCGATCCCGATCCAGGCGGCGGGAAATCACGTCAGCGGCAAGCCGAAAAAGCTCTCGGTCGCCTCCTGGCCGCGGCAGTGCGATACGGCGGACGTGACGAGCGAGATCAAAGCCGGGATCGTCTACCCAGGTAGGCGCACCGAGGTCAAACACACGTGTGCGCAAGCGTTGTTCGAACCTTGGGCACCTGCGCATCCGCTCGCCCAGTGTCGACATCAATGCGGCAGGATCCGGAATGGGCCCTTCGAGTATCGCCAGCCCACCGATTGCCAGGCTTACATGGCGATCAGCATCTTCCGCTGCGAGAAAGCCTGCGTCGAGGGTCGTCAACTGCTCCACGACTACCACCTCCAGTTGCCCGTTGCGATGTTTAAAGGATAATATTCATTAAAAATCAGCGTCGCAAGGGCGGCAGTCCGCCTCGCGAACGAGCACCAGTGCGCGTCTGATGCAACCGGCACCGAAAACGCAGCAGAGGGGCGATGTGATGGCCACTCCGTTTCCCGACGATGGAACCGTCCACGCGGTCCTTAGCCTGGCCACCCGGGCACCTTCCATCTACAACACGCAGCCCTGGCGCTGGCGGGTGGATCGCGCGAGCCTGCACCTATACGCAGACTCGACAATGCAACTACCCAACACCGATCCCGATGGCCGTGAACTCGTATTGAGTTGCGGCGCAACACTCAACCACTGCGTCATCGCACTGGGAGCGATGGGCTGGCAGGCTCGGGTACATCGCCTACCCGATCAGGCCGACCCACGCCATCTCGCCACTGTCGACCTATCCTCACGCACACCCGAAGCCGTCGACGTGGCCCTCGCCGCGGCGATACCGCTGCGTCGGACCGATCGTCGAATCTACAGCCCTTGGCCGGTCCCAGCAGGTGTCATCGCCACTATGGGCGCTATCGCCGCCGAGATGGATGTCACTTTGCGGCGGGTCAGCGCCCTCGACAAGCTCAGTAAGATCGTCAAGCAGGCCGCACGAGAGCACGCGACCAATCACGATTACCTAATCGAGCTCACCACGTGGAGTGGACGATACGGGTCACGGGCCGGTGTACCGGCCCGCAACACCCCCGAACATGACTGCGGAGCGTTGATACCTGGCCGAATCTTCGCGTCGCCCGGCTTGGGGCAACCCCCGGGCGCCCCGACGGTCCAGGACCGCGCGTTGATCCTAGCGATCGGGACGAAGGCCGACGACCGCCTGTCACAGCTGCGCGCGGGCGAGGCGGCCAGCGCTCTGCTGCTAACCGCAACAGCGAGGGGGCTGGCGTCTTGCCCGATTACAGAAGCTCTGGAAATTTCCGTGACGCGAGACGCTATTCGATCCGAGGTGTTTGGCTCGACCCAGTATCCACAGATTCTGCTCCGGATAGGCTGGCCACTAGCCACCGCTGGCCCCCTGCCGGCAACACAGCGGCGCAGCCTTTCCCGGGTGGTGGACTGGTCACGCCAACCTGCGAGGCGGTGACACGCCGCACGCATAACGGAAGACGTCACGGTACCCACTGAATACATTTTCCTGGCTGTGCGGGTCGGCGGCAGATGGATCTTCAGAAGTGGCATCGTGCCGTCCTCCACCCGTTCTCGTCTTAGTTCTTGAGACCCAAGTTTGGATCCGAGCCTAGTTTTTACAATAACTAGTTGTGTAAACTAGGCCGTATGACCTACGTGATTGGCAAAGCATGTGTGGACGTCATGGATCGTTCCTGCGTCGAAGAGTGCCCGGTGGACTGCATCTATGAAGGTGGCAGGGCGCTCTACATCCACCCGGACGAATGCGTGGATTGTGGAGCCTGCGAGCCGGTCTGCCCGGTGGAAGCGATTTACTACGAGGACGACCTGCCTGCCGAGCAACAGCCGCATCTGGGTGACAACGCCGCATTCTTCTTCGACTCCCTCCCTGGCCGGGACGGACCACTGGGATCTCCGGGTGGCGCAGCCAAGGTTGGTCCATTGCCGGTGGACGCCCCGTTGGTAGCCGGTATGCCGCTCCCCCAGGAACACTGATGTCGGGGAGGCGCGACGAGGTGCTGGCAGCGCTACGGGCAGGCGAGTCACCGTTGAGCATTGCCGCAATTGCCGAACAGTTGGAGATTCACCCCAACACGGCGCGCTTTCACTTGGACGCGCTGGTGGCGTCAGGACGAGTCGAAACTGTCGAGCCCAAACGCATCAAACCCGGCCGCCCAGCAGTGTTGTTCAAGCCGGTACCCGGCATGGACCCAGTCGGTCGACGTGACTATCGAATGCTGGCAGGCATCCTCGCCGACTCATTGGCAAGTCAGCCCAACTCGGCTGCCAGTGCGGCTGCGGCCGGCCAAGTCTGGGCCAAGAAGCACTCAGGCACGCTCACTTCCCTCGACGCTCACCGGGCCGTCGACAAACTCACCGAGCTACTTGCCGACCTGGGTTTCACACCCGAAAAGCGCGCGCCCAAGGGAAATGTCGAAGAGATCGGTTTGCGCAGTTGCCCTTTTCTCGAGCTCGCGGTCGACCGTCGCGACGTGGTCTGCCCGATACATCTGGGACTGATGCAGGGAGCGATGAGCACCTGGAATGCGACTGTCGCGGTCGAGTCTCTTACGCCGTTTGTCGAACCGGACCTATGTCTGGCGCGTTTGGTTCTCACCGAGAGGTCCTCATGAGCGTCGGGCACGCGGTCGCGGTGGCGACCATCTTCTTGTGGTTGGGCATGGTGATCGCGATTTCATTTGTCGAGGCACCCCTGAAGTTTCGTGCACCTGGGGTAACGCTTCGCATCGGCCTGGGCATCGGGCGCTTGGTGTTTCGAGCGCTGAACGCCATCGAGATATTTCTGGCGGTGGTGCTCGTGGTCGCCGGAGCTGTCGGTCGTCTTTCTGCGGCTGTGCTAGCGGTGGTGGCTGTCGCCATCGCGGCGTTGGGAATTCAGCTTCTGGGCATTCGACCGCTGCTGAACCGTCGGTCTGATGCCGTGTTGTCCATCCCAGCATCCTCAGAGTCGTCGGTTTACCCGGGCCGATCACGCGTCCACTACGGCTACGTCGTTCTCGAGGTTGTCAAAGTCATCGCGCTCGTTGTCAGCGGTGTCGTTCTGCTCGCCGGATCACCATGAAGGAGTTGGAAATGAGGATATTTTCGTTGCCACCAGACTCTATCGGCGTAGGCGGGCGCGACGATGGCAAACGGTTCATCGAACGGGAGGTCGACGACCTCGCCTGGGGGTTCTTGGGGTCAGAGTTCACCGGTCTCACCTACGCGGCCTGGCCCGTCGAGCGCCGCATCGACGCCTATCTGATACATCACGGTATGACCAGCGTCCTCCACAACGGCGATCAGTACGATGCCTTATTGCAGCAAGTCCTCGCCCACGTCGGTGAAGCCTTGCGTACGGGGATACTCAGAAAGACGCGGTGGCCAACAGCGGCTCCACAGAGCCTCACACTGTGACGAGGGAATCACAAGGAGATTCGGATGGTAGCCGCTCAAAGCAATGTAAGGTCCGGCGATTTGATGGACCGCACCGACGTGGAGAAGTTATTGCGCTCCTTCTACGAACAGGTTTTTCGCGACGACACGCTTGCGGAGCCCTTCGCCGAAATCCGCGAGCGTGGTTTGGATACACATCTTCCGGTCATGTGTGACTTCTGGGAAACTGTGCTGTTCCGTGCGGGCCTCTATCGCAGGAGTGCACTCGAAGCACACCGACGAGTCCACGCGAAAATCCCGCTCACAGCTCAACATTTCGTCAGATGGCTCGCCCTGTGGGAGACGACGATCGATCAGATGTATTGTGGGCCAGCAGCAACGACGGCCAAGGTCCAAGCCACCCGCATCGCCATCTCGCTGTATCGACGCATCGCCGGTGGGGTTGAATCCGAGCTGGACGGTATCGCAGTCGAACCGATCAAGACACCTCAACGGGGCTTAAGGCGCAACCTTCAAGGGGGAGGGGATGGCGAGCAAACGGGTGAGCGTACGGCGGATCTATGATCCACCGTCGCCGGGCGAAGGTACTCGAGTTCTCGTTGATCGGATCTGGCCCCGTGGACTGAGTAAGACACGCGCCCAGCTCGATGAGTGGTGCAAAGAGATCGCGCCATCGGCCGAACTGCGAAAGTGGTACGGTCACGTGCCCGCTCGTTTTGAAGAGTTCTCCCGCCATTATCGCAACGAACTCGCCGAGACCGAGCGCGCTGCCGTACTCGACCACCTGCGCGACCTGGCGACGCAACGTCCACTGACATTGCTCACCGCTACTCGCGAGACAGAGTTGAGCCAGGCTGCCGTTCTCGCCGCTCTCCTGTCCGACAGTTGACCTCTTTGCTGCAGCGGCAGGGTATGTTCGCGCGGATTTTCCAATTGAACGAGTGGAATCCTTTCGTTGGGGATCGCGCTGGCTGACGGAGGCACTTCTACCCTGAGGAGGGTTAGGAGGTGTGGCGCGACAATGGTGACGTTGGATCGGTTGGTCAATGTACTCGGTGGCTATGGGATCCGATTGCGGTTCTGCTCGGTATCGCGGGTAACAGAGTTGAGCAGCGTGGTGTTGCATGAGACCACCGCTGATCGCAACGTGGTCACCGGGGACGTCTTATTGGCGGTCGAAGCGCATTCGGTAGAAGAAGCCGTGCGCTGGGCGGTGTCCGCCCACGCATCCGTCGTGTTGGTGCGCGGCACTGGTGACCACTCTCCATTCCCCGAGACCGGTGACGCGGTCGCAGTACTGACAGTCGACGATCCGACGGCGACCTGGAGTGAACTGGCTGCGGTGGTCTACGGGCTGGTGTTGGAGGGTCGCGAAACCGAATCCGGACGTGGTCCCACGGATCTCTTTGCACTGGCCGACAGGGTTGCCGAAGCTGTCGGGGCTGCGGTGACGATCGAGGACCGGTTGTCGATAGTGTTGGCTTATTCGCGGATGCAGCAGCACGCCGACTCGGCCCGCGTCGACACCATCATGAGCCGGCAAGCACCACAGCAGCTACGCGCGCTGCTCGAAAAACGGGGCGTATTCGCGCATCTCACGAAGTCCGACGAGCCGCTGTTCGTTCCTGGTGAAGCAGAACATGGCCTCGCGGGCCGAATGGTTGCCGCTGCGCGGACAGGCCGGCGGCTGCTCGGCTCAGTATGGGTCGCGACACCCACACCCCTTGACCAGACAAGGCGAGCCGCGCTGGCCGACGCCGCGCAGACGGTGGCACTGCATCTCCTGCGATCCCGCGCCAGTGCTGACCTGGAGCGCCAAGTGGAGTCCGCGCTGGTGATCCAGTTGCTCGAAGGCTCTGCGGATGCGGCCACCACGGCCAGCCGGCTTGGATTGCCCCTCGCAGGACTGCGCGTGATTGCGGCCCATGCACGCGTCGGCGTTGACCCCGATGCGGCACTGCTGTTGTTGTTCGAGCGGGCAACCTCCGGCTTCGGCTGGTCACGTCCCAGCCGCAGCGCATTGTCTGGCAACACTGTCTACACCGTGCTGCCCGCCGCGGACGCCGAGAGAGCCCGCCGTTGGGTCAGCACGCTGAGTTCGGCGTTGCCAGAGCAGGCAACGATTTCGGCTGGTATCAGTGGCGTGGCCCGCGCGGTCGAACTGACTGAGGCCTGTCCAGAAGCCGATGAATGTCTGGCATTGCACGAGACCCGATCGTCCAAGGGTCCCGCACCTGCATACGACGACGCGTGGCAAGAGATCCTGCTGCAACGGTTGCGTACCGTCGCGCGATCCGCGCGTACTCCAGCACGCGGACCCGTGGTCGACCTGCGACGCCACGACGTCAAGCACGGCACCCAGTACGTCGCCACCCTTCACGCATGGTTGGAAGCAATGGGTGACCTGGTCGAAGCCAGTGAACAACTCGGCGTGCACGAGAACACCGTGCGCTATCGACTTCGCAAGATGGCCGAAGTCACCAGTCTCGACCTCGCCAATGCATCGTCGCGGATGGCCATGATGATCGAACTGGCCGCCACCGACACCCTTGGTGATTGAACCCTTCCACTGTCGAATCCCGACAGTCCTCCGTGTCGTCATTGTTCGTCCACGGCAAACCCTGCCTTCGTAAGCGGCCTCATCCTGGAAGTCATCCAGCTAGAGCCACTATGGAGGTGCGCGATGGTCGATGCTGAACGATTCGATGGGGGACCACGCTCGGCGCTCGTGATCGGAGCTGGCATCGTCGGTTTGTCGACAGCCTGGTTCCTACAGGAGCGCGGTGTGAAGGTCACCGTCATCGACCGTACCGGTGTCTCCGCGGGGGCCTCGTGGGGCAACGCGGGTTGGATCGCGCCCGCACTCACGATTCCACTCAATACACCCTCGGTGCTGCGATACGGAGTCAAGGCATTGCGCGACCCGAATGCACCGTTACACATCCCGCTGGAGGCAGATTCACAGTTGGCCCTGTTCCTGATGAAGTTCGCAGTGAACTGTCGCCGACAATCGTGGCGAAAGGCCATCGAAGCCAACGTTCCGCTCAACGAGGAATCCGTCGAAGCATTCGATGTGCTCACCGCCAACGGCGTCGACGCTCCTACGACCGATGGTCCGATCACGGCCGTTTTCCGGAATACCCGGCGGGCCGAACGTCTCGTTCGCGAACTACGCCATATGACGGAAGCGGGCCAACCGATACAGGTCACCGCGTTGTCGGGTGAAGCACTGCGCGAACAGGTTCCACTCATCGCACCGGTCGCCTCCGCGGGGCTCAACATTCATGGTCAACGGTTCGTGGACCCCGGTCGCTTCGTTCGCGCGCTGGCCCACTCGGTCGAGGAACGCGGGGGGAGGATCCAGATACTGGATATCATCGGTGTACACAGCGTCGGTAACCGAATCAACGTTCATACATCCACCGGTGAACGATTGATAGCAGATGCCGTGGTGCTCGCCACCGGTGCCTGGCTACGGAGACTCGCCCGCCAGATTCGGGTACCGGTACAAGCCGGGCGCGGGTATTCCTTCACCGTTCCGATCGACCGTGCGATGCCGTGCCCGATCTATCTTCCTGACATCCGAGTGGCTTGCACGCCCTACTACGGCAAGATGCGAGTTTCGGGAACGATGGAGTTCCGCGATCCCGCCGACCCCGTCGCTACGAGGCGGATCGGCGCAATCGTGGCCTCAGCGAGTCCACTGCTCGAGGGCGTCCGTTGGGCCGAGCGCAGCGACGCCTGGGTCGGTCCGCGTCCGATCACCTCCGACGGACGTGCGCTGATCGGTGAGATTTCACACGGGATCTTCGTCGCAGGCGGACACGGCATGTGGGGTCTCGCCCACGGACCGGTCACTGGGCGGCTATTGGCCGAGCAGATCACGACTGGCAAACAGCCCACTGCTCTGCGCCCGTTCGACCCCATGCGTTAGATGTCGCTGCCTTCGCTCAGCCGTGCCGTACCGCTGATGACGGTACAGCGCGCAACGGCGATCGACAGCCCCGGGAGCAAGAAAAGGAGAGATTCATGAGTTTGCAGTGCATCCGGCCCAACGCGGAAGGCTATCGCCTCCTGCGCAAAGTCTGAGCGCCTCGCGAATCCGGTCTTACATCGCCGCCAACCGACGACGCAACCCCGTTAGGAGAACGAAATGAAGACACCAACACGCGCATGGATTTCGGAGTTCGCCCGCGAGCAATTACAGGCAGAGTTGAGCGATCTGCGCGCACTTGTCGACCGCGACGCCGTCGATAGTCACGACGCCGATGAGAATCTCATTGCGATCCAGCGCGCCCGCCAAGCCCGCATCCAACAGATCCACGACCTCTTGATGTATGCCGTGGTCGGTGAGGATCCCCCCGATGACGGTTTGGCCGAACCCGGGATGGTACTCACCGTCCGCTACGACGACACCGGTGAAACCGAGACCTTCCTGCTGGGGGTGCGCGGAACTGAACACGGCGACATGGAGATCTACTCCCTGCAATCACCTTTGGGCGAGTCGATACTCGGCGCCCGGTCAGGCGAACAGCGCACCTACCACACACCCGCCGGAAGCACTGTGTCCGTCACACTGCTGACCGCAGTCCCCTACGGCCTCCACAAACAACCACGGCCCACGGGGCGACGTGACAATGTTCGACAGCAAATTCGGCGGCAGCTGTAGGAAACGGCTGATGTGCACCTATGACTCGCGAAATATCTTCTGCCGGAGCATGATACACGATCAACACCTATCGGCAGGTGGACCATTGCCTCCATCACAAGGGACATACGATACCTCGCCTGGCGGTCGGAAAAGGGGACTTGGTAACGAGCATCGGACGGTAACGACCGGAGTCGAACTCGGCGAACTCCGATGTCGAGAGTCGTTACCGGCGCGGGGTCGTGGTGATGTGCACGTGGTCGAAGTGCCCGTAGCCCGACGCCTGGGGGCCGGCCGGTGTGTAGTACGTGCCGCGCCAGATCACATCCTGTAGCCCGAACCGGCCCGCGTTGGCCATCGCGAACGCGAGAATCTCGTCTCCGAGCGCGATGCCCTCGGGGCTTGCGGAGTTGGGAATCATGATGTCG
>CAZOIX010000015.1:6800-15823 GCA_964579685.1 uncultured Mycobacterium sp. | reverse complement strand
CGGTGGTCCCATCCCCCTGGCAATCAGGTGGTCCCATCACCCTGGCAAGCGACACGGCCAGCAAGTCGCAAATTTCACCCGCGGCTTTTAACGCCGCACTGAACGGCATCCTCTCTTGTTCGAGCGCTTCCATGCTAGGTCCCCGCTTTACGCAACTGCGCGACTGTGGGGTCTCACCGGCAGCCGCCGAGGTATCGGTCCAGGGCTGAGGCGGAGCTTGGTCGGACGGGTGTAGAACCGTGTCCGCAAACTGCCGACGTCCAGGCCGGACAGGCCGAGATCTAGCATCGCGAGAGTCCACGTATGTGATGGTGTTGTTTCATGGGTGGTTTTAGGTGGTGTGAGTGGTATCCTTTCAATAGATCTTCCGGTTCTACGCATTAGAGGTGCGCGATGCCTGTTTTGACGCCTTCAGCTGCACACCGGCTCGATATCGATGCAGCTTCGATGTCGATCCGCGAGATCGCTGCCTACTTGCAGGACACGGTCGGCCAGCGCGTCTCGGCTGCGATCGCTGGCTTGGCCGACGCCAAACAGATCGGCCGCTACACCCGCGATGACGGCCCTCAACCGCACGCGACAACCGATCGTCGGCTGCGCGAGGGCTACAAGGTAGTCCGGATGCTCGTCGACGCCTACGACGACGAGACCGCCAAAGCATGGCTGTTTGGCACGAACACGCGCCTGGACGATCGAGCGCCGATCGAGGTCCTAGGCGCCGCGGCTGAAACAGCGGATTTCACAATGGTGGTGCAAGCTGCGCGCCAGGTGGCTACTTTTCAGGCGTGAGCGGCAGCCCGGTCGACGGCCCAGTGTGGCGAGTCGGATATCACCGCGCGCCGGTTGATTTCACTCCGCTGGACCTGTACGGGTTCTCGCACCGGTTCGACGATGTCGACCAGCGGTTCCGAACACTGTATGTAGCCAAGTTCGAGGTAACGAGCCTGCGCGAGGTGCTTGCGGACTTCCGACCGAATCTGGCTGCACGTCAACGCCATATCGAACGTTACGGGCCTGAGGCCGCCGATGATTTTCCGGTCGCGCCGGTGACGGCGAAGTGGCGCCGGGAAAATGTGCTCGTCCAGGCAAGGCTGGAGTTGGATGGGCCGGTGATTGACCTGGTCGACGCTGGCACCCGCCAAGAGCTTGAGGGCCGCCATGCTGCACTGCTAGTCGAATACGGCCTGGAGCATCTCGATCTAAGCGAGATCACGACGAAACGAAGGAAGGTCACACAGACGATTGCTGGTGATCTGTACGACCGCGGCGCTGCCGCGGTGCAATTTCCGTCCCGGTTGGACGGTGAGGTCTGCGTGGCGCTGTTCGAAGGTCGAGGCACCGTGCACCAAATGGGCGATGTCGTCGCGTTGACCGATCCACCTCCCGATGCGCTTTTGACCGTCACCGGTGAGTGGAACCTCAGAATGCAGGAGGCGTCATAAGTAACCATCGGGTCCAACCGCCTGCTCCAGCTGCCGTGCAGTCATCTAGCCGAATGCGTGGCAGGACTTGGAAATCGGTGCGGCCGACAACAACGCCATTCTGATTGTTTGCCCTTTGCGGGTAGTCCGTCGAACACGGCCGCTTTTGCGTGGACAACATGCGGACCGGCTGAATTTGCTGTCCCATCATTCGCGATCGTCACTGATCGAGCGCGTAAACGACCTCCCGGCGATCAGTGAAGGTGTCGACGTCGTCCAGACTGATACTTAATTCGCCCAACACGGTTCCGCAAGACTTGGACGGGTTCTCTTTCGACCCAATTCAGGAAAGCTGTTGTTGGTGGTGGGTGGGGAAGGGGGGCGTTGTTGTTGATAGTGTCGAGATGCAGCGAGGATTGACAAGAAACGCCATGTGACTTCGACAAGACTTCGGAGTGTCGCGAGAGTTTCTCCGTCTTCATTGCACGGCCCGCTCGCGCAGGTTCGAAACCGGATCGTCTGTCCCTCAAGCACGGCAATCTTCACAACGCCCCTCAACCAACAAGTGACGCTGAAATCTTAAGAAGCAACCCAAGCAGGTTCCTTCACGCTCAGCTCGCCGATCACAATTGCATCGCCCGCAACGGGTACAGAAGTGTTGTCCGCATTCATCGCACGGATACCCGCGAACCGTCACGGTTCGACCACAGCACGTGACCTGTGATGATGGGCGTCGGTCAAAATCCCGCTGTTCGTCGATATGGAGATGCTCTGCACCCCAAATGTCGATGTCCGCCAAGACCGCGATGACCCGACTGCCTTCACACACCGCGTCCGCGTAGTACTCCCGCTGGCTTCCCCAGGGCGCTTCCCAGTAGGTGCGCCTAGTCAATGCGCCCCCAGCACGCATACCGAGGAACGGGTGCCCAGCGGACACGCCATGGCCCGGCCATGGAAACACAGTAGGCCACCCTTCCTCTACGTCGGGCTTAACGCTCGCATAGGTGACCTCGGCCCTTTCTCGGTGGATCAAAAGTACAGCGCCGCAACACGAGAGGCGCTTGGCGAGTGCGATCACACACACGGGTCGGCTCGCTTCGCTGAGCTTGTGCAGTTCGAGCACCTGGTTCGCCCGGATCGGACCAGCACCGATCACTGAGTTGATCAGTGCCTCAGGCAGCAGAAGATGCTGCGCGATCCTGTCGCACAGTGTTTCGAGCATGCGTTGTGGTTCATCTCGATCGGCGAGCCAGTCATACAGCTCTTCACACTGTTCGACGAGCCAATGTCCTACTTCGTGTGCGAGAGTGAAGTTTTCACGCTTGCTTGAATATGTCGGCGCGTACAAGATGACACCGTCTTGTAAGAAAGATAGGCCGTCACAGGCTCCGCCGTCGTCGCGCCGTTGGGTGAGGTGATCCACAGCCTGAACCTTCAGGCCCAGGGTCTCGCGGATAACCGCCACTGGTTCGGCCGCGAACCGACTGCGTATCGATTCGTCCATGGCGCTGAGAGCATGCGCTGTCGCCCTATCAAGATCCACGCTTGGGACCTTGCTCTTTCTCCAACGCGCTAATCAGTGCGTCGAGTGACTCAAGCATCTGCTCGTCGTCGGGACGATCACCGCGATGTACCGTTGCAAGCATCCGCGACTGCAATGCTGAAGCAGCGAGCGAACGCGACATGCTATGAAGCCGAGCCCATCGATCTACCAAGGCCTCGAAGCGACGAGAGCTGAATACCGAAGAGAAGGCTTCACGCTCGGCCGAAGACCCACCGTCTGTCGTGAGCTGTTCCGGCCCAACGCCGATCACTTCAGCGATCGCTCTGATAAGTGCCGGCCCCACATCAGATTGCGTCTGATTCTCCCACCTGAACACGTCCCGGGCACCGACGTCCCAACCTCGTGCGTGTAAACGCTCGGCGATATCGCTGGGCTTCAGCTTCGCGTTCTTCCGAGCGCGCGAAAGCGCACCAGAATCCAGGCCAATGCGCGGGTCGGGAATCAGTCCCAGCATCGCGGCGACAGGATCCGCGTTTAGTGGAGGGGCGCCATGGCCGACCTCCCACATCAAATCTGCTACCTCGATGAAGGAGGCAAAGTCCGCGCGGTCCTCCTCAGACCAGTCTGCGATGTCGGCTTCGACATCGCGGCGCGACTTGGAATCTAGGAAAACCTCAAGAATCCTATCGCGATCGTCTTCAGTCATTCGCTCCCTCCTTTCAAGCCCATCGCGTCCCTAAGTATGAGAACCGCTTCCTTGGCGATCTGGCTGATTCGCGCCGGCGAAACGGCTAGCTCCGCCGCGACCTCGGAGCGCGGACGATCCCGCGCCAGGTAGTCCCACGCCACGAATCGCTGCTGTTGATTGAGTCGGGCCAGGTGGCCCCGCAGCTGCGCCACGACGCGCTGGCGGTCAAGGACTACATCAATGTCGTCGGTATGAGAGTCAGGGTCAGCGACATCGTGTTCTTCGCCGAGCTGTGGTCCGGAACGACGGACCGCCGCGGAGTCGAGGATATCGAGCGCTCGCCGCTTCGCCGTTGAAACGAGAAGGGCTTCCCAGCTACCAACTCCGACTGGCGGGGCCTTCATGAGTGAAACCATTGCATCCTGCACGGCATCCTCCGCGCGATCGGCGAGCCCGACCTCGCGCAGCACCTTTGAGGCGACCCTGTACATCGCATCGCGATGCCGCTGATACAGGGCCGCCCAGTCTGGACTCCCGGCGCGCACCCAAGCTCCGCGGACGACTGCTCTCCTGGCTGTACTGCCACTTCGACCTCCACTCCGTAAGCGCGCTATGGCCGAACCTCGTCTCAACTTGTAGTCGACGCAGTACCCAACCTGGTTAGCGACACACCCCAGCCGTATCGATGGTGGCTCGGCTTCGCGATGGGTGTTGCTGCGGTCGCCGGCGGCGTCACCCCGGGTGCCCTCCTATGACGGTCGAACCGCCACCCGGAGACCTCGCGGGGCCTTCCCTTCTAACTCGACTGTCGGTGGTATCGACTACGAAGTGAGTACCAGCACGGAGCACGATTCCTGCGTAGCACTCGGAAATGGAGGTGCAAACGACCATGGCGAAAAACACGCGGCGCGGTTATCGCAACGGTGCGGTCAAGAGTCGCAGCGAGTTCAAGGTTGGAAAGACCTGGTTCAAGCGCGATACCAACACTGGCCGCATCCTCAACGGCAGATCCCAACAGCACAAGGGCGTGCGCAACGAGAAGTAGCGGTTCGTTGCCGGCGACAGAGCTTGGGGTGTCGCCGGTTTCGCCGCTCCACGATGACTGACCGAGGAGGGATCCGAACGATGGCACTCAGCGAAGTCGATCGCCGCGTGCTGTGGGTGCGCGCCGGCGGCCGTTGCACTCTCTGCAACAGGTACTTGCTGGAGGGGGATCTCACCCACGAGGAAGTCCCGCTCGGCGAAGGCGCTCACATCGTCGGAGCGATCGATTCCGCGAAATCACCGCGGGGCCAACACCCTTTGCCGATCGAAGATCGCGACACCGTCGACAACATCATGCTGGCCTGCTCGGCCTGCCACACCGAAATCGACCAACACAGAGCCTCCCGGCTACTCGACGTGGAATTCCTGCGTGAACGCAAGCGCCAGCACGAAGCCGACATCAAGCTGCAAACCAGCCTCGTAAGAGACCGACGCACCGCGATCCTGCGCATGGCCGGCAACATCCGCGGCGACATAATGGAATTGCCGCGACAGGCCGCGGCCCAAGCCGTCATCCGCTGCGCCCAGCGGTTCCCCTACTTCCTAGAGTCCTATGACCGGCAGGGCGTGGAGATCGACCTGCAGCAGCTACCAGGCGAAAACCCGCTGAGCCCCGACTACTACCGTATGGCCGCGGACGCGATCGACCGCGCCATCGAGAACCGGGTGCAGCCCGGCATCAAAAACGGCGACATCACGCACCTCAGCGTGTTCGCAATCGCACGACTGCCCCTACTTCTGTACTTGGGGTCCAAACTCGACGACGGGTCACCCGTGGACGTCTATCAACGCCATAGGGCAACTGACTCATGGGCATGGCCTCAAAGGGGCGATCCAGGAACGAGTTTCGCTATTTGCTACACCGAACGTGCACCGGTTGCCGCAGAGGGCGTGCTGATCACCAATTTGTCGGGCACCACCCCGAGCACCGATCTGCCGGACCAAATGAGCGAGCTGCCGATCTGGACTCTCACACCCGACAGCGGTCCCGCCGAAGACGTATTCGGCCACCCCGCTGTTCTGGGCCGGTTCACCGCAGCAGTGCGTGGCTATTTCACCCACCTCGAGGCCACACACAAACAACTGCGCACCCTGCACATGTTCGGTGCGCTGCCGCTGTCGGGGGCTGTGGTCTTCGGACGCATCCTCAAGTCCACGCACCTGCGACCGACCGTTATCACCTACGACCGCGCCGGCGAAGGTTACCGCCGGGCACTGGAGGTCTGAACAATGCCGACCGACTTTGAGGCGCACTTCCGCGCATTCCTCGACACAACCGTCAACCTCGAGCAATACCGCCTCGACCAGCTGGACTCCCGTGTCACCGCCATCACCAATGCGTTCAAGAAGGACGCCGAAATGGGCCACCGATACAAGGAGCACCTGCCCCAGGGATCCTGGGCGCACAAGACGATCATCAGCCCCGTCACCGCGTACGACGAGTTCGACGCCGATATCCTGCTGCACCTGGAGAACAACCCGGACTGGAACGACAACCCCAAGATCTACCTGCAGCAAGCCCGTGCAGCGTTCAAACGTAGCAACACCTATGAGGACAAGCTGGTCCGTAAAAACCGCTGTGTGCGCATCTCCTACGCCAACGACTGCCACGTTGACGTGGTACCAGCGGTCACCCTTGACGATGGGCGCCAAGTCATCATCTGCTACCGCGACAACACATTCGAGGACACCAACCCCGTCGGATTCGCGGACTGGATGAAGGAACGGGACGACATCACTGGCGGCCAGCTGCGTCGTGTGATCCGGCTGCTCAAGTGGCTGCGCGACTTCAAGAACACGTTCAGCTGCCCTTCGGTCATCCTTACCGTGATGCTGGGCGGCCGCGTCCAATTCTGGGACACCCAGAGCATCTATGCCGATGTTCCTACCGCGGTCGTCCACCTGTTGGAGGCGCTCGACAACTGGCTGTCCACGTACCCAGGAAGTCCGCCAATGGACGACCCCAGTTGTCCGGGCGTCAGCTTCAGCCATCGCTGGGACGACCCAGTGGTAATCGCAAACTTCAAGACGAAGATCGCCGACTACGCCCGGTGGGCGCGCGAAGCATATGACCTTCAAGGCGTCGATGACGCCGCTGCGCTCCGGGCGTGGCAGAAGCTGTTCGGACCGGAGTTCGCGGCAGACGAGGTCAAGGCCACCCGCGACGACATTGTTGCAGTCAAGGTGATCCGAGATCTGTCCTCACGCAACAGTGTTCTGCCGCCAGCGGAGTTCGCTCCGGACGAGGAGTTCATCGAGAACCTCTACCCCTTGGGTGCGTTGCGATACAGCGCCACCATCGAGGCCAGAGTGGTTGGTTCGCCACGCAACAACCTGCTGCGCCAGCAGCGGGTGATCGGCCGCAGCCAGACGCTGCGGTTCCGCCTGCACACCGACACGCCCGAACCCTATGAAGTGCTATGGAAGGTTCGGAACCGAGGACCTGAAGCTGCCCGAGTTCGCGGAGGGCTACGTGGTCAAATCCATGTCGACGGCAATAAGAGCCGCAACGTTCAAGAGGAATCAACCCGCTACCGCGGTTCACATTACGTGGAGGTCTACGTAGTGCGAGACGGTGTGGTCGTCGCCACGGACCACCATGAGGTGATCATTACGTAGCCTTTTGTGCGCCGTGGTTACCGCCGCCTTCTTCGCCGATAGCACCCGATTACGACAACCACGACAGTTGAAGCTGGTCCGCGACAGTGACGGATCTCGTGTAGCGGATGTCGAGATGCAACGAAGATTGACAGGACACGCCTGGGTACTTTGACAAGACTTCGGCGTGTCGCAGGAGCTTGTTAAAGAACTTTGCAAAAGTCCAGCTTGTAGCCGGGATTCTCTACGCTCGCGGTGCTCACCTGAACCAGGCACCATCGCGCACTTCACACGCCGTCGAGCGGTGTACAGAGGCTGGCAGTAGCCGACTGCACCGCAGTCGAGGCGCCCGGCGCGGTCGCCCCGCGTCTGACCGGTCAACGCTGTGACTTCAAACGTTCTGCGGCCGTAGCGGATACGCGTTCCCCTCATGACCGGCTATGTCGTTACCATCGCACCGACCCTTGGTCGGTATCAGATAAGGGCGGTTCCCCAGAGAGTTCGTTGACCTTATAGGCCCGCTCGGCCAGCAGCTGAAGTCGAGGATGGTTAAGGAGCGCCTCAAGCACCTTTGTCACGGGTACTTCGAGTTCCTGCAGGGCGGCGAGATAGGTGACCAGGTGCACAGACTCAGCGACTGCATGGAGTTGGAAGTAGTCGCGAAGTTCACGCCACCTATTGGTTCCGCCGTGGGCAACGTGGTTTCGCGCCCAGACGGCCCAGCTTGCCCACTGCTCGGTGTCTAGCCCGATCCGTTCCTGTATTTCCGGGGCGAGTCGGTCGTGCAGTGCCTTGAGGCGAGTGTTCAAAGACGCATTGTCTGGCCCCTGCAGGCACCAGCGGTGAAAGCCTTCGGCTGCGGCGACGGCCTGACTCACGTATTCCTCGACTATTCGCGACGAGCGTCCACACAGACCGACCACTACGCTCCACGCGTAACTCGCTTGCTTGCCGTAGGTCAGCCGTTGTTGCGCCTGCATGTAACGGTTGAGCGGAACGTCGACGAGGGTGAACACCACGGCGGTGGCGTCATGGACCCCATCTGGGCGAGCACGCTTGCCGTCATGCACAAGGATCGCGACCGTTGTGCCGTCGTCGGCGTCCAACCTGATCTTCTCGATGCCGCAGGCCTCGAATGTTGCCAATTGGACCAAATCATCGATTGGGCCGATCCTCTCAACGACCTTGGCCGCCGAGATCAACGCGCCGTCGCGCAACCGAATCGAGACGTGAGCACCAACTCGCAACTTCACCACCGGCCCACACCGCAGGTTCGTCGTCATCATCTGAAGCTTCAGGTCGGGCCAAGTTTCTGTCGCATCGCTGACCCACGGGTGCGTCGCTGTAGTGGCAATTGAATATTCGGCGTCGTTGTCCTCACCCCGCGCATATTCCGCTCGGAGGCCTCCGATCACAGGAAGGATGTACGGCATCAATCGCGTGCCGTCCGGCTGTTCTTCGCCGGGATGCTCGACACCTTCGATACGCGCCCACTGCGGCGGACAGAATCGCGCATCCTCAGTGAGGTAGTAGAGCTCGTCGATTGTGACCACAGCTTCGGCGAAGGACGGTACCTGCGGGCTCGGGATGTGCGCACCGACGCAGATCCACGAGGACTGCCAAAATTCGTCGTGAACGCCACGGATGAGCCCAGCGGTGTACTTGCCGCGCTGTGCATCCCATAGGGTTATTGGCTGGCCGGAGTCAGATTCTCCATAGATGCTGCCCGGCCGCACATCTCCTACAACCTGGTTGGCGGTCCATCCAC
>CAZOIX010000015.1:0-6790 GCA_964579685.1 uncultured Mycobacterium sp. | reverse complement strand
GGTACTCTGGCTCCGGCGAGAAGCCGCCGATCAGTTCGAGCGTGGCACCTTCGTCGGGCAGCCAGGTCAAAATTCCTGGCCTGCGGTCGTCGGGAGATTCTGGCAGGTAGAACCAGCCCTTGATCCTTTGCGTTTCGCACTGTCTCATGACGCAAGCTTTCCAGGGCATCATCGGGGGTCAGCATCCCGCGTTGAGCGTATGCGGTATGGGTGAGTGGCGCGCGCGTCGTCGAGTTCTGCGCTGAACAGCCAACCGGTCGAGAACGACAATCGCCGAACGGGTAGACGACCCGTCTCGAACTGTAGAAACAGCCCGACCGAAGGTGCGTAGACGCTGCTCATAGGCTGTATAGGTTCGGGTCTTTGTCGCCTCCGGTACGGGCTTGAGACGCACCCCGCCGGCGTCCTTTCGCGTCCACGAGTAGCTATCTCGAATAGCTCCTCAACACGGAGGACGACACGCCTAGAGCTGTCGCACCCTGCCAATATCCTGGGACCATGGCCGAGCCTGACGCTAAGCGCGTATTCGTCATCCATGGTCGCAACGACGCGGCCCGCCGCGAGATGTTCACATTCCTGCGGGCCATAGGCCTCCACCCCATCGAGTGGAGCGAAGCGCTTCACGCCACCGGGACGGCGAGTCCGTACATCGGTCAGGTTCTCGACACGGCATTCGGGATGGCTCAAGCGATCGTTGTGTTGATGACCCCGGATGAGATCGCCTACCTGATCCCTGCGTACAGCCATGGCGAGCACGACCCCGAAACTCAGCCCGCCGCGCAGGCTCGACCGAATGTACTGTTCGAGGCCGGCATGGCGATGGGCCGGGACCCCAAGAGGACAGTGCTGGTCGAACTTGGTTCGGTGCGGCCCTTCAGCGACGTGTCCGGACTGCATGCCGTGCGCCTAGCGCCCACGCCCGAGAAGCGTAAGGACTTGGCCCAGCGGCTAAAGACTGCAGGCTGTGAGGTGAATCTCAACGGCGACGACTGGATGCAGACAGGCGATTTCACGGCGCCCGAGGTGCCGGGAGCCGGGAGGCCGTTGGGACGACGTGTTCCCAGCCAATCCGGTCAGGGCGCGGCTCGGGTAGATGGGCGGTACTTCAAGCGGTCGGCGGGCAGCGATCAACTCCAGATCATCAACCGCAGCGGGGAAAACTTGCTGAACCTGCGTCCCGAAAACCTTGGCGACTACCCGGGCAGAATTATGGGCTTTCCCATCGAGCGGTTGCCCGCCTTCAAGGACGTGAAGCTGATGACGTTCACCCATGGTGAGAGGGACAGATTCGATTTGGTGATCGTCGGTCAGACTGAAGGCGGCGAAGATTTCCGCGATTCAGTGTTTCTCGACTTCAACGGATAGGTTTACTCGTGGAAATTCCGGTCGAGTTCCCGCTCGACGTTGACGGCTTCATCCGCCGCGAGTGTCCTACGTGCACAGAACAATTCAAGTGGCACTACGGCCCAACAGAATCGCGTCCCCCCGAGGCAGTCGATCCACCGATGTACACGTGTCCTCTGTGCGGCCGACCAGCAGGGCCGGATCAATGGTGGACGCAAGTGCAGATCCAGTACCAGGAAGAGGTTGTAAATTTCTACGCCGGAGACATCATGAACGATGCGATGAAACAGGCGTTGCGAGGGTCGAAAACTATCAAGTACACACCGGGCAAGAACACCGCGCCCGCTCCGACAGCGCTCCACGAGCCGAACGACATGATTATCGTCGAATCACCATGTCACCCATGGGAACCCGTAAAGGTACCGCAGGAGCGGGCGGACAACGGAGCCTTGTACTGCTTGGTGTGTGGCGAAACTTTTTCGGCATAGTGGCTATTCGGCGGCAATCCCGCGCTTCGTCTGAACCGACGTCGAACAATGGTTGATCGCCTCCGAGCAACCATGGATGGCACGCTCGGCCATTTCTGGATGAATTTCGCCGATGTGTACGACCTCGATAAGGCAACCGATGGTTACGTGAAGCTAGGCGACGATGATTTTTTCCACATAGGCACGTTGCGCACTCGCCAGTACAACAGCGAGTTCGGCACCAACCGCGAGCGACTTGCTCTGCCAGACACGATCTACGCGATGACGAACGTCACCCGTTCCATCTTCTTCGATGTCGCCGGCATCTCGCAGTCGAACGTGATGGGGGAAAGAGCATCGACCCAAACTGTCCGGACGCGCGGTGTGATAGTGAATGTGCCGCTAGCGTCGCTCAAGGATGACCAATTTCTCGCCGTAGAGCTCGAGATTCCTCAGGTAACCAGATGGGCAGGGCTAACCAGCATTCGCGAGGAGAGTGTTCCTCCCGGCGGCAGTCGGGCGAAACAGTACAAGGCCGAAACAGTTGAGGTGGAACCTCTTGAGCTAGAGATTAGGCGCGGCTTGAGCTTGAAGCTTGACTCGACGTGGCACGTCGACGGTCCTGATGACCGCCGAACTATCAACGCGCCGCTCGTAGTTGGCACCTCGAGCCGAAGGCCGCGTAAGTGGCACGACCACCTTGTGCCGTTGCTGGCCGTTCAAGATCTGATTAATCTCGCGCATGAAGGGTTCGTGCCAGCGGAGCAAGCAAGGGTCGAATTCAAGATGGAAGACGACGGCAGACCTCGTGAATCCGCCACACTTTGGAACTCTCGATTGATGGCGCTGCCACGGCAAGGCGGTGTGTCAGGCCCAAAGTCGATGACCGAGGTCCCTTTGTTTTACCTCGAAAACATCGGCGGCGTTCAAGGACTCCGCAACTGGATCCGTCTTGACCACCATCACGGGCGCGCGACCGGACCAATCACTAACGCATACAGGTACGGGACAACCGGTGTAGAGGTCCATCTGATTGAGATCGCTACCGGGATGGAGTACTGGACGAAAGTCCACCGCGAGCTGGGGCGAACCTGGGCCGAGCCGAGACGTAGGAGCAGACGCGTTTGGGAGCCGCTTCCGATGTCGATCGGGCGCCACGTCGGTCCTGCTTTCGCCGAGTTCGTCGGCGACTTGGACCAGTGGAGCCAAATGTTCTGGGAGACATACAACAGCTTGAAGCACGCCCCAAACTACGAGTACAACCCGTCCGAAGTGCAGCTACTCGGCGACACCGGCGAGCTGCTTCTGCTCGGAGCTCTGCTCAATAGGGTTGCGGGCAACAAGGTCCCAATGAAGACGCTCTGCCAAAGCCACAGAACACACATGATGGGGTACAACATTCGAAAGCTACTCGGCGCTGGCGAATTCTCAACCGAATAGCGCAATTTCGGCGGCCGAGTCGGACTCGAACCGACACTTGGGCGGACCTTAAGAGCGCTTAGCGTACCTTCGAGCGCGGGAACACCAACCGTGGATAACCGCTGTGATCCGTCATCTGTTGGCCGCTCTCCGCCAGACGCCAACGGTGGCGAATTTTGGCGTCGTCTGCGACTGCCGCCCTTCATCTACCGATAACACCCGATCCCGTCGGGTCAAGAAAGTCATCGGTCCGCTGGCGCGGCCACTACAATCGTGAAGTGCCCGACCTCGAGTTCGTTCAGACAGATGACCGCGGACGGATCACTCTGCCTGACCGCCCTAATAGCCGGTTCCTGTTGCGCCACAACGCGGATGGCAGCATCCTTATTCAACCAGCCCAGGTTGTCACCGACGCCCAGTACGAGTACTGGACCAATCCCGAACTACGAACACTGCTCACTGCCGCAGCGTCATCACGCACCGTTCACCGAGCGCGCGACCACCGCGACTGATCACTCCGTTCAGCCACCGGACTCACGAGAACGACCTTCATCCGCTCGGGCCGCCCGCTGCCACGGATCCTGCAGTTCATCCGCGATTCGGTCTCGGTCCGCCGCCCACTCAGGATCCTCGGGTCCGTCGAAAAGGTCGGCCACCTCAGCCGATGATCGCCAGCATCGGGCAGGGTTCACCTCGTCGTCCGTCACGTGGCCACCCCCTGCTGTTGCTCGAAGATCCACTCACTTTAGTGTGACTCCAGCCGGATCGAGCGCCGATAACCGCTCCCTATGTCGGGTACGCCAGCATTACCCGGTTCGCGCCTGCACGCCGACAACACTCGGAATTTTTCGCCGCCGCTGGCCGAGACGCACGGGTGCCGACACCGCGCGGACGCAATAGTGCCGAGTAGCATCGCGGATCCACGGAGGATTGGAGACTATGTGGGACCAGGTGGCCATGCGCCAAAAGGAAGCGGCCGATCACACTGGCGGTGCCGGCATTTATCGACAGCCACAGAACGTTTTACGTCAAGAGTGGATACGGGCGGTTTCGCAATGACATCTCAGCTCGTGCGATTCGCGTGACGCTATGATGAGCCGCCATAGGCAAGGACACGATGGCCGTCCCGGCAAGAATGCACGGCGGTGGTGGTGGATCGCGGCGGTCGGCTGCGCGTTGATTGTCGGCGTAATCGCGGTCACAACAACTGTTTTCGGTCTCGGTGGTTCTGATGACCGTGATGAGTCGGAAAGAGAAAAGGCACAGAAGCGCTGCGAAACCGAAACTCTCAATCGATTGATATCACCATCGACTGCACAGCTAACAAAAGTGCAAACGGAGCTTAGTCAGCTCGACGCGGGCAGCCGCGATCTCTTTTCGCTACTGGACGAGCCTCTCAAAGGGGTTGATCATTCCCGCATACGAGTTTGGAATGTTTCGGGCGTTGTCGACGCGAAGAACGACTTCGGAGGCACAATCAAAACTCCCTTCACATGCCGCGCATATTTCGTCGACAGCGGCTTGGCTCATACCCTCGTTCTCCTCGACAACCACTAGCACCGCCGCGCCACTTCGGCCGTCATCACAACCGCCGATGTTGCCGTGGATGCATTGATACCAGGACGATTCTGAGAACGGTCAACGCCGCTCATTCGGCAGACCGCGGAGGTCGAATGCACAAGCCTCTTTGCCAAGACACGCCTGTCCGACCGCATCTCCCCCGAGGACAGTGACAGTGGCATCTCATTGCGATTGAGAAGTGATGTCTCTTCCCCAACGACTGGGCCCACAGTGCCATCATTCTCGAGTGACCTCGAGAGCAGGGACGAAGACTGACGGCAAGCTGGCTATCCGCCTGGCGGCGATCTCATCCTTCGGCGCGGCGATAATTCACTTCGCGGTCATGCCCACACATTGGCAAGCGTGGACGCAATCCGGAGTGTTTTTCGCCTCCATCGCGATGTTTCAAGTGTTGTGGGCATTCCTGGTGTCGCGACGCCCGATGCCGGCAGTGTTCGCCGCAGGCATCCTGGCCAATGTCGCTGCGGCGGCGCTCTGGGTGATGTCGCGGACCGCGGGCGTACCCTTTGGCCCGCACTCGGGACAGTCAGAAGCGGTTGATACTGCAGGTCTTTGCGCTCTCCTACTTGAGTGTTATGTCGTCATGGGGGCCGGCTGGGGGTGGTATCGCGTCGAACGCGCCGATCCGATATCGCGATTCGGAAACGCGATCATCCTGGGCGGCGCCAGTGCCGTCGTTACCATCGCAGCGACGCTGGGGGCAGCGTCAGGGGTGCTGCTCGACCACCACGGGTCGAGTGAGGCGGAGCAGAGCGACCATCCGTCGGCTAGTGACCATGCGGGCAGCCATAGCGGTGTTCCAACTCCTGCCGCTATACCCGTGGTGGAGGCGGCTCCGAAGAGCGATTCTCCGGCTCCGGTCGAACACCCCGCTCCGGCGACGGAACTATCAGATAAAACCGCGGAGGATCACCACCACAGCGAGTGAGTGATCCAGCCGCACAGCAAAAGCAGCTACATCCGATCGCGACAGTGCGGGCACGGCATTTCCATAGCGGCGCACATCGGGCATTTGTCCATCGACATCGGCATCTGCATGGCTTGGTCGCAGCACCACATTAAGTGGCGGCCGTTTCCGTCGGCATAGAGTACAGCCATCGGATCTGCCCCCACGATGTCGAAATAGACCTTGCCGGTAGAGCTTTGGCCTTGTGCCAGTGTGGTGGCGGGCAGCCCTTCCGGGGTTGCGATCTGCCACAGGACGGGGTGCCGCTGACCGTCGATTGAAACGGCGTGCAGGTTGGGGATGATGGGTGTAACGGTGCCGGTGACTGCGCGCACTGTCGCCGAGCTTTCCCAGAGCTGACCCCGCGGGGTATATCCCGGCAGGATAGTCGCCGACTTCTGAAGGTCGGCCACAGTCCACTCCTGGACTACCGCACCCCCGGCATCGACGATCTGTTGCGCTGAACCGAATTTATGGGGGCAATGCTTCGTGGCGGCCGCTGGGGCAGCGAACGCTATTGCTCCAGCGACGAATGCGGCGGCGAGCGTCGCGGTGAGCACTGTTAGGAGTCGCAAGCAACCTCTCCTTTCAAGAGAATTGGCGAGCAGCACAAAATCAGGCGCGGACAGCTCGCCCAATACTACGTACTGGGATAGTAGATGAGTGACTACGTACTGGGATAGTAGATGAGTGTTGATTTCGGATGGTGGCGCCTCGATGGGGCGCGAGAGGCGCGAAGATCGAGTCGGCGAATGGGCGAGACCCACGCGAGGCCCGAACGGTTCAGGCATGAGACGTGCATGGCGCCGCCGCACTGCTGCTGAATTCCTGTTGGCCCGCTCCGTTGCCGTCCGGCCGCCAGTCGAACGGGAAGTGCTTGCTGGAGGCGCCTTGATAGTCGCGCGACCACTCGAACCCGACAGCGTGATCGCGCTCGACGACCCCCCACGTGGCGACCTGGCCGGGACCGACCTCGGCGCCCGGCGGGTTGGCGGTGGTCACGCGACGGTTGAGATCAGAGGTGGGTCCGGTT
>CAZOIX010000014.1:0-15994 GCA_964579685.1 uncultured Mycobacterium sp. | reverse complement strand
GCCCAGCCGTTCACGAGGATGTCGAAGGTTCCGAGGAGGTCGACGATCTCGACGTTGAACGGCAGGGGGGTCTCCTTGGTGGAGGTGACGCGGTCGCCGTCGTAGGCGGCGGCCTTGAGGGGCGCCTTCCGGCTGGTGAGCCAGTCGTAGAGCGGGGTGATGCGTCGGAGGGGGCGGCGGAGACGGCGGTAGTAGCAGGAGCCGCAGAGCAGGCTGCCGGCGTAGCTAGGGCGGGGTGCGCAGCCGGTGCAGTGGTCTTCGTGGTCGGGGCAGGTGGGTTGGCAGGGGCAGTGGGCGTCATGGACGTCGTGGAGGTTGCAGCCGTAGATGCAAGCTTGTTCGCCGTCGAGGGTGTGGCGGTAGCGGGTGATGGTGGGTGGGGTGGTGAGCCAGGTCATCGGTTCTCCTCGAGTGCGGCGGTGATGAGGTCGGCGACGTGGGCGGCGGTCCAGCGGACGTTGCCTTCGACTCCGGGGTGGTCTTCGGGCCAGCAGAGGTCGTCGAAGCCGTCGGGGCCGCGCTGGTGGTCCTCGATGATGTCGATGACTCGGTCGCGGCGGTCCGTGTCGCTGACCTGGGCAAGGGCCACGGGCTCGCCGCCCGTGGGGTAGGTGGCGGCTTGGGCGTTGGCGAGTTCGAGGACGGCCTGTGGAAACGGGGGGACCGGGTCGGGCAGGTCGTGCGTGAATGGCTCGTACCGCCAGGTGGTTTCGCTGTCGTCGATGCGGCGGCGGCCTTCGTGGTCGCGCCAGTAGCGGGAACCGCTGATGGTGGTCTGGTCGCGGTTGATGCGCAGCGGGGTGGACGCGGGGAGGTCGTTGGGGTCGAGGCCGATGGCGATGAGCCAGTCCATGAACGCGCGGTGCTCGGCGCGGTGGTGGAACAGCTGCGTGGTCATGTCGATGACGGTTTCGTTGGTGGCGAGGTCGGCGGTGATGGTGATGCCGGGGTAGGTCATGCGTCCTCCTGCTGCTCGTGGTCGGTGTTGTCGTTGGTCCGCCCGGTCACACCGTCAGCGCTGGGCGCGTCCTGCCAGGGGCCGACGAGTCGACGGCGGCGCGGCTTCGGCTGGTCGTTCGGGTCCGGCAGGTCGCGGGGCCAGGAGTGCCCGTCGACGTCCTCGTGGTCGCCAGGGTGGTCGGCGGTCTGGTTGCACTTCACCCATGAGCCGGAGCCGTCTCGGTACGGGTCGGACCAGTCCTCGGCGTGACACCAGTCAACGTTGGTCTCCTCGGTCAGTCCGAGCGCGGCTACAGCAGCCCGTGCCGCCTCCTGCCGCTCACCAGCGCGGATCGGGCCCAGGGCGGCGAGGACATCGCGCGCCTGGTCCTGGTGGTACCGGTCGCGACACTCGTCGGGAGTCGGGCATCGCGGACCGGCATGCTCGCAGGCGTAGGTGCCGGACATCCAGGGGCCCAGGGCCCGCGCCACCACCTCCACCTCCCGCGCCTGGACGGGGGCGTTGTCGTCCGCGCTCACCGGTCGGCCTCCTCGTTCAACTCGCGGAGCAAGACGTGCACGAAGTCGAAGGCTGGCTCCGTCACGTCACGGGCGGCAGGGCGGTCCTTCCACGCTCCGTCGAACAGGTCGATCGCGGCGAAGATGTCGCGCCGTCGATCCCAGTCCTCGAACCGCAGCGCGTAGTCGAACTCGGTCCGAGCGGCAGCGAGTGCTCGCAGGAGCGCCTTCATCGCGCACCCCCGTTGGTCAGGGTGACGAGGTCGGTGGGGTCGAGGTTCTGCTGCGTGCCCCGCCGATCGTCGATCGCGAACAGGAGCGCGACGCCGTCCTCGGAGTGCTCGATGACCACGAGCTTCCGGTCCACGTGCTCGCCCACGCTGACCCGCTGCCCGATGTGTACCCCCGACAGCGTCCGGGCCTCGACCTGCACGCCACGGTCCTCGGCGGCGACTCCCACCTCGTCCGGCGTCATCTCGCACCGGAAGCAGCCCGCCACCCTGACGCTGTGGTCATGCGCGCTCATCGGCCCAGACCCATCTCGCGGATGCCCTGAGCCGCGTCCCAGAACGCAGCGCCGCGATCGTCGTGCGGTCCGTGCTTGTCGAAGCGCATCGTCGCCTGCTCGGTCAGCGCGGCGGCGATCCGCTCCCGCACCGTGTCCTCGTCGCACTGATCGGCCGGTTTTGTGACATCGACCTCGGCGGCGTTGCACTTTCCGGCAGCTCGCACCGTGTCCTCGTCGTCCTCCGGGACCAGGCGGAGGTGCGGCAGGGCGGCGGTCAGGACCAGTCGAGCGTCGTGGTGGTGCGCCGTCGGCGTCGAGGCATCAGGGCCGCCGTGGTGATCCGTGAGTGCCTGCGCCCCAGCCTCCACCGCCTCGCTCGGCAGCGGGGCCACGACGGGCTCGGGGTGGGGGAAGAGCGCGGCTCGCGTCGCATCCTCGACGTCAGGGTGCCGCAGGAGTCGCAGCACGTCGCCGAAGCCAGCCGGGACGTACCCGACGACCTGGTGCACGCGACGAGCGAGTGCGGCGTCGGCGTCCGCGACGGGCTCGGGGCGGTGATCGCGCACATCCATCGGACTCATCGCGGTGCCGGGCGGCACTGCCGCGGGTGCAGGCGAGGACGCGGGACGGGGGGTGGCAGCGTTCTCGGCCAGCCTCTTGCGGGCGTCGGACGTGGTGGTCATCGGGACTCCTCGGCGTACTCGCGCCAGGCGTCCTCGAGGTCCACGTGACGCAAGCCCTCAGCAAGCTCGGCGTGCGTGAACTCCTCGCGGTAGACCGCATCGTCGAGCCGCATGAGCGCGTCCTCCACGGCACGGTCGATCGCGGACGCCACCTCGTGCCGGCGGCTCTCATCGCTCGTCGGGTTCACGACCTGCGTGCGGTGACTGCCGGTCTTCGGCCCGTGCTCGGTGTCACGCGTCCGTGCGGTCGCGGTCAGGTGCTGACGGGCCGCCTCCCGGCTGGCGAACTGCTCGTCGCAGTCCAGGCACCTGCTGTGCGGCTGGGTCTCAATCGTCGTGCTCATCGGTCTGCCTTCCTGTCGTGTCCAGCCGGGGCCGGAGAGGTGGGGGTGGTCGTGCTGTCGTCATCCACGGGTGTCATCACGGCGGACCCCCAACGCCACGCAGAGCCGCCGGCGCGTTCACAGCCACCGCCGCCGCCCACGCCTCCCGGAACACGTCCGGCCCCTCGTTGAGCCGCTCGAGCATCGCCGCGAGCATCGACGCCGCGAACGCCTGCAACACCCCAGCGATCTGCCGACCCAGGTCCTCAGCGACCTGCACCCGACGCTCGTCACAGCCAGCCGACCGAGCAGCGGCCGCGAACTTCACCAGCTGCTCCTCAGCCGTCCGCAGCATCTGCCACCAGATCGACGGCCGTGCCTCGTGCGTCGTGCCGTAGTCCTCGCCCCCGGTCTTCTCCCGAGTCAAACCCCACACCCGGTCGTCGTCCTCGAGCTCGGCCACCTTCACCCGCAACGCCACAACCTCCGCGTACTTCCACGACACCGCCGCGAGCATCGCCTCGGCCGGATCAATCGCCGGCACCTGATCGCCGTAGGCCGCGGCCAAGCCCTCACGCAGCACCGTCTCCGCCCGCTGCTCCTCGAGCCGCCGCTCAGCGGCAGCCTTCACCTGCGGCGCACCGGCGCCGTGCTTCACACACACCGACGCACCCGGCGCCGCGGCACGCTTGCACCGGTTGCCCGAGCCCTTCGCGGTGGCAGTGCACTGCCGGTCGTCCATGTGGTATTCGGTCATCGTCCTCGTCCTTGGGGTTGGCGTCGTTTCGGGCTTGTGGGGGCCGTTCAGTACGGCGGCGGGCCGTGGGCCCCGGCGGCGATCTGCTGTGGCCGTAGGCGGCTGTTTGTGGCCGGCAGAGGCGATGTCCCGCAGTGGTGCTCGGTGACGACGTCGTAGTCGCCGCCGTCGATGGGGTTGCCGGCGATGGCCCACCGGTGGCGGTGGTCGAGCTCGAGGCGGCCGGCGGTCCGGCGCAGGGTGTAGGTGGGTCGGCCGGCGAGGAGGGCGAGTGCTTCACCGACGCGGCTCAGCGGGGTGACGTCGGCGGTGACGGGTCCGGCGGCTCGGTCGGCGTCGAGTCCGACCACGGTCCAGGTGGGGCAGCCCTGGCAGCGGCGTACGTGGGCGGTGCGGCTGATGCCGTCGGCGTTGAGGACGCCGGTGGCGGCGAGGTGCTCGGTGAGCCAGCGGGGCATCATCGGCCGACCTCCGCGAGGTGCGCCCGGATGGCGTCGGAGTCGCGCAGTCGCACCCAGCCGTCACGGACGGTGATCCACCGACGAGCCGAAGCCGACCGAAGGTGGTTGGCGATCGTGCGGTCGGCAAGGCTGGCCACTTCACGCATCGCCTGCTCCACGTCGGATCGGCGAACCCACTCTCGACCGTCGAGCAGTTCGAGCACGGCAGCCCAGGCGGGGGCGGTGCGCTCGGTGACTAGCCACACGCTGCCGACGCTGAACTGGCTCATCGCACACACTCCGGACACAGGCCGTGGCCGTCGTGGATGACCTCGGCCAGCCACTCCTCGCCACACTGGTTGCAGCTCAGCCCGTCGAGGTTCGACGGCGTGGCCCCGGTCGTGGCCTCGGTCACCGGTCCGGGGCCGCTCTGACCGGGGCCCCCTATCGGAGATAAGGGGGCGGTTGGCCCCGGTCGTTCAGACTGGTTTTGGCCCCGGTCAGGCCCCGGTTGGCCCCGGTCGTCAGATTCGGTCGTTTCGGAGCCGTCGAACCAGCCAGTGTAGGTGTCGCTGAGGGGGTCGGCGTTGGCGTCGTAGCGTCGCTCGAGGCGGTGCATGGAGGCGTTGCGGGCGCCGGTGGTGACCTCGATGAATCCCTCCGCGGCGAGGATGCTGACCGCGCTCTTGAGGTGTTCTCGGTTGCTCCGGACGCCGTCCTTGATGACGTTCCACGAGACGGGTGCGGTGGCGCGCTCGAGGAAGTCGGAGACGCGCTCCTTGCGCACGGTGGGCCGGAACCCGCCTCGCGCCGTCGGGGCCGTCTCGCCGGCGTGGTTCGGCGCCTCCACGGTGACATCGATGCGGTCGCCGCTGGTGGAGTCGACGACGACGCGTGCGGCTTCCTGGGTGCGGTCGGTCTTGCGGAAGGGGCCGGCATGAGGCCGGACGCCACCTGGGCGGTCCTTGGCGACGCGCAGGGACACGACGCCGCGCATGCCGCGCCCGAGCGGCTCGACGATCTCGACGACGAACGCTGAACCGTCGAGGGCGTTCATCTTGGCCTGGCCGCCCAGGGCGTACCGACCGCGGCTGTCGGCGTCCTTGGTGACGTGGTCGATGAGGACGACGGCGGCGCTGGTCTTGCGGGCGAGCATGCGAGGGAAGGTGCGCATGAAGGCGGCGATCTCGTCGTTGTCACCAGAACCTGCGCCGAAGATGCCGAGGGCGTCGGTGACGCCGTCGATGACGATCAGCTCGTGGTGGTGTCGGAGCACCGCGAACAGCTCCTCGCGCTCGTGCGCGAACTTCCTGGGGTCGTTCTCGGGGCGCAGGTAGGTGAACGCGGTGCCGACGACCTCAGGCGGCACGCCCATCTCCATCAGGCGGGCGACGACGGCAGCGGCGTCGGACTCGAAGTCGATGTAGAGGACGCCGCGGTCCTCGAGCAACAGGCGGGCGCACTCAGCCTGGGCCACGAGGCTCTTGCCGGACTCGGACTCTCCGTGCAGGGAGTGCACGCGCCCGGGGTAGAGCAACGCTTGGCCGTCGCTGCGCGGCATGAGGCTGGGGGCCTCGGGCACGTAGGTGCCGTCGAGGAAAGGCTGCAGGTCGACGGGCCGCCAGGTGGGTTCGATGAGGGGGCCGTCGTCGGCGTCCTCGTCGGCCTCTGCGACCGCCTCAGGGTTGACCTGGGGGACGAGCGCCGTCGACCCCGCCGTAGCGGGCTGGGTGGGCGCCTGAGGGCCGGGGGCGGGGGTCTGCGGTCCTGCGATGCCGTCGACCCAGTCGTTGGTCTTGGCGGCCTCGATCTCGAGCTTGGCCCACGATCGGGCGACCTCGGCCTCGATGCGGCCGACGAACTTCTCGACGGCCACGCACCACGGCGCGACGATGGTGACCGTCTGGCCCTGGCTGTAGCCGGCCTCGAACGAGGCGGCAACGATGGCGTGGAAGTGGCGGAAGCGTCCGGCGTCGGCGTCGACGAGGGTGGAGGCGAGCTCGGCCAAGCGGGGCGGGATGAACTCGACGTCGACGTGCTCGGCACTCTTGACCTGGGCATTGGCGCCGGCGGCGCTCATGGTGGCGTGTTCGCGCACGAGCGCGAGGAGCCAGTCGGGTGCATCGGCGACGGGATGGTCCGCCATGACGTCGTAGGAACCTCGGCCGGAGATGCTGGGCGGCGCGACGACCTGGCCGCCGCGTCCGCGGATGTCGATGCCGGGGCCGATCCAGCTGGTGCTGTTGCGCGGCTCGAACCCGGCCGGCGCGGTCCAGTAGTAGTGCAGGCCGCCGGAGCCGGTGCGCACGATGCGCGTGGGCGGGAGTGCGCCGTGCTCGCGGGTGAGGTCGGTGACGGTGCGGATGCCCTCGGCGCCGTCGACGTCGAGCACCCATAGGCCGGAGTCGGCGCCGGTGGCGATGCCGACGTTGTCGTGCGGATGGTCCTCGTACCAGACCTGGACGTCGGCGCCGGTGGTGATGGTGTTCTTCTGCCAGGCGTTGCCGAGGCTGGGGTGCTTGCCGCGGGTCTTGGGCGGACAGAGCGAGCCGCGGCCGCAGCGGCAGTCGTCGCCGTCCATGCCGTAGAGGGGGACGATGCCCCAGCCTCGTCGGGCGTAGTCGTGGGCGGCGTTCAGGACGTCGGTCATGCGGCCACCTGCTCTCCGTGGGCGACTTCGGCGATGGCGCCGATGAGGTCGCGGGCGGCGGGCGGGGTCACGGCGTTGCCGTAGCCCTTGACCTGCTGGCGCCGGGTGCCGAGCACGATGTAGTCGCGGTCGAACGCCATGCCGGCGCCGACCTCGTGAGGCTCGAGCATCCGGAACAGGCAGTCGTCGACTTGGGCGGCCGCGGCGTCGATGTCGCCGGGCGTGAGGACCGACTGGTGGCCCGCGGTGGTCAGGGTGCGCAGGTAGGACGAGGCGGGGGTGACCATCTCGCCGCCGTCGCCTTTCGAACCGTTGTTCCGCATGACGAGCGCGTACCGGTCGCGGGTGGTGAGGGTGCCGACGGGCTGGTCGACGGGATGTCCGTGGTCGGCGTTGCCGTAGTAGGGCGTGAGCAGGGCGTGGTGGTTGCCTGAGGCGGTGACGGTGGCGAGCGGGTCGCCGACGGGGCGGGCGGTGGAGCCGCCGCCGCGGAGCTCGGCGATGAAGGGCTGCACGAGCGCGGAGGTCTCGCGGGTGGTGAGGGTCCGCAGTGGTTCTGTCAGCGGGCGGGCGTCGTCGTTCCATGTGCCGCCAGCCGGGACCACGAAGCCGAGGTCGTGCCGGGTGGTCTGGGTGCGGAACGGCTCCGCGAGCAGCTTCGCCTGCTTCCCGTCGCGCCCCTCGAGCGGCACCGCGAGCGCCTTGGACGCCGTGGTGTGCAGCGACCGCAGGACGTCGTCGACGGACCAGGCGCGGTAGTAGGCGTTCGGGTCGCCGTGCTGCGGGTGCTTCGGGTCTGCGGCGTCGTACTGGTTCCCGCCGGCCTCGATGTGGATGGGCGCCCAGTAGCGGGCGATCCCGGCGGCGATGCGCGCGCGAGTCTTTGGCGCGAGCGGCCGGGCGCGGTCGCCGATGCGGTGGCCGGGGAGGGTCCAGTCGATCGCGGCGGCCGCGGGCAGGTAGCCGGGCTCGACCTCGGTGCCGCAGCCGGACGTCGAGCAGAGGTAGACGTACTGCTGGCGGTACTTCCCGACGGTCCGGCCGGGCTTCCACGCCTGGAACGTCTCGACGACGGTGTCGCAGCGCGAGCACCAGCCGCGGGGGCGCATGAAGCGGTCGACGTCCGGGGCGGGCTGGTCGTTGCGCCAGAACACGACGTAGAGCCGGTCGCGGGACTGCGGGGCCGGGTCGCCGAGGGCCTGGGCATGCATGCTGTTGAGCGAGACGACGCGGTACGCGTAGCCGAGGTTCATGAGGCCGCGCTGCCACGCCTCCCAGGCGGGCGCGTACTTCGGGGAGCGGGCGACGTCGACGACGTTCTCGACGACGCCGTAGCGGTAGCGGTGGTAGTCGACGAACCGGAGGACGTCGAACATGAGCAGCCGGGAGCGGGTGGCGATGTCCTCGTCGGCGTCGACCTTGAGGTCGTCGTCGAGGTCGTCGAACAGGGACCAGCCCCCGAGGATCGGCGCGAGGTCGGCCTTCTTGCCGTTTGCCTGGGACCACTGGGTGCACTCGGGTGAGGCCCAGAGGATGTCGGTGGTTGGGAAGTAGGCGGGGTCCTCGAGGTGGAGGTCGACGTGGGCGTGGTCGGTGTCGGGGTGGTTGCTGTTGTGGACGTCGACGGCGAGCTTCCAGTGGTTCGCGGCCATGGCGATGCGGACGCCTGGGACGAGGACGGCGCCGGAGGAGGCGCCGCCGAAGCCGGCGAACAGATCGGTGATGGTGAGCGTCACAGCAACGGGGTCCTTCGACGGGTGTCAGTGGTCAGTCGGTTCAGTCGTCGGTAATGGATCGGGTCGGGCTGGGTCGGGCTGGGTCGGGCTGGGTCGGATCGGGTCAGGGGTCCTGCGGGGGGCGTGGGCGCCGCCATGTGGGGGTGACGACGCCCACGCGGTCTCAGCCGGCGAGCAGGCCGAGGGCCTTCTTCTCCTCGTCGCTGAGGTTCTGCAGGGCCGCGAGTGCGGCCGGGTCGACGCCGGCGGGCGCGGTAGCGGCGGGCTGCGCGGTGGAAGCCGGCGCTGCCGCGGGAGCGGCGGCCGGAGCGGAGGCGCCACCGACGATGACCTCGAAGTGCTTGAGCGTCTTGCCCCCCGAGCGCTTCTCGATGTTCGACAGCGTCACCGTCAGCACGTCACCCACGCCGGGACGCTTGTCGGCGAGCTCGGCCTTGAGGCGGATCTGCCCGGCGGTGAGCGTCTTCTCCTCGCCGTCGACGAGCAGCAGCAGCTGCGGGACGACCTTGCCGTCGTCGAAGGTGTGCTTCTTGACGGCGAGGATCTTGCCGGTGACGGTGTCGCCGACCTCGTCGAACTTCACGTAGTCGTCGTTGCTCTTGAGCTCCGGGTCGTCCCAGATGGACTCGGTCATGGTTGTTCTCCTGTGTGTTGGGTTGGGTCAGGCCGGCACGGTCGTGGCGGTCTGGTTGGACCTCGCGCTGCAGGTGAAGCACGAGGGGTCTGAAGGCAGGAGCGGCAACAGGGCCTCTCCGTGGGCCGCGCACAGGGCGCGCAGGTTGCGGTAACGGTCGAGGGCGTCCAGGGCGACGGACTCGTCGTAGGGCTCGGTCCAGACGGTGAGGTCGGAGAGGCGCCCGCCGCGCTGCCAGAACGCGATGGCGACGCGCTCGACCGGCAGGCCCAGCAGTACGCAGCCGCGGCCGTAGAGGTGGATCTGACGGCGGTACTTCTCGCCGGGGCCCTTGGCCTTGAACATGAGCCGGCGGTCGCGGGAGACGATCTTGTGGTCGATGACGGTGGCGATGGTGTCGTCGTAGAGATCGACCTTGCCGCCCTTGGGCAGGAGCTCCTCGTCGGGGAAGACGCGGAACTCGGTCGACCATGTACCGCCGTGGTGGGCGTTCTCGAACTCAGCGGCGAGGTCGAGGTGGGCGTGGGTGGCGGTGCCGATGTAGGCGCACCACGGGTCGGTGAACGTGCGCTCTTCGGGCAGGCGCAGGATCTTGCGGGCGAGGCAGTAAGTGCAGGGGTTGCCGAGCTCGGACGGGCCGATCTGGCGCTGCTGAGTGCGCTCGGCGCCGGCGTCGTGGCGGCGCACCATCTCGCGCAGGCGGTCGGCGATCATGTCGCCGGCGGCGGTGTCTGTGAACTCGTCCCAGGGCGAGGCGTTCATGCCGTCACCTCGCGGCTGGCGAGTGCAGTGAGCATCGCGGAGTCGACTGCGGTGACCTGGTCGATGACGTCGGCACGCTCGGGAATGAACTCGACGGTGAACGCCTCGGTGGCCTCGCTGGCCTTCACCCGTCGGACGTAGGCGGCGAACACGGCCCAGATGAACGCGATCGGGGCGATGAGGGCGACCCAGGCGGCGGCGTCGGGGGCGGTCACGCGAGCGCCTCCGCCCAGCTGAGTCGGTGGTCGGTGTGACCCGCCTCGTGCGTCGCGATCTTGCGGAGTGCGTGCTCCCAGTCGTCCGCGAGGTAGACCTGCTCGGCGGCGCCGAGGCGGTGGAACACGTTCTCCGGCTGGCCCACGACGAGCACGGGGATGCCAGAAGCGATCGCGACGCCGGTCTCGACGTGGCGGCCTCCGCTTGTTGCAGCGGGCACGCCAGCGACGTCGGCGGTGATGAGAATCAGCAGGTCAGCGTTCGCGATGTCCTCAATGTCGGTGACCGCGTGGCGGGCGACCTCGGCGTCGGACAGATCGGTCGCAGCGTCGACGGTGCCCGGGGCGATGTCGTGCGTTTCGTCGAGCCATGAGGCCGTGACGTCGACGAGCATGGTGCGCAGGTCTCCGGCGAAGCCGTTGAGGCGAGCGCGGGCGGCGTAGGGGCCCGCGAGGTAGACGGCGGTCATCACTTCACCGCCACGCGCGGCTGGCCGACCTCGACCATGCACTGCTCGTAGAGAGCGGGCGGCAGCTGCGCCTTCGCCAGCGTCGTGTCGATCTGGGGCCGCGTGACGGCGGCCAGCAACGAGGCGGGGAGGACCTCGGCGGCGCGGTCGGCGTTGAAGCGGCGGTTCACCGAGACGCTGACGCTCATGCCGCAAGGAGCGGTCGTAGTACCGACGGCGCGGAGCTCGTCCTTGATGGCGTCGAGCTCGGCGTTCAGGGTGGCGATGTGGCTGGCGACGTCGGCGTACCGCTTCACAAGCTCGTCGAGTCGGTTCGGGTCCACGGCAGCAGTGATGTTCTCGGTCATGACTGGTCCTTCGGTCAGAGGTGGGTCGGATTGGGCTGGGCGGTCTGGATGGTGCGGGCGCCGAGGTAGACCTCGAGGGGGTAGATGGGGTGGTCGGCGGCGGTGATGACGGCTCGCTGGACGTCGGCGACGAGGGCGCCGACTTGCGCGGGCACGGGTCCGGCGGCGAGGCAGGTGCGGGCGCGGCCGGCCAGGTACTCGGCGGCGGCGACGCCTGCCTCCTGGGCGGTCTCGGACGCGTCGGTCTCGAGGGAGCGGAGCAGCTTGTGCAGGGCGTTGGCTTCGGCGATGTTCATCGCGGGACTCGCTCTCCGGTGAGCAGCGCCAGCAGGTCGCGGACAGTGCAGGTGACGTACTGGTCGAGGGGGTCGCCGTGGCCGCGCCGCTTGTGGACGACGAGTCCGACGAGGGCGTCGTCGTTGCCGCGCTCGACCTCGGCTTCGTTGACCCAGCCGGAGAGGTCCGTGCGGGAGACGTCCTTGCACTCGATGACGACGCGCTCGCCGTGGTGGCGGACGCCGGCGATGTCGCCACGGTCCTTCGCGCCGGTCTTGACGCGACGGTCGATGCGGTCGTCGTTGAGGTGCAAAGCGAGACCGTCGGCGATGGACCGCTCGAAGCGGGAGCCGGCGGCCTTGGCGCTGGCCCGGGTGCGGCTCATCGCCAGCCTCCGATCGTGAAGCCAGCGTCGGCCGCGGCGTCAAGCTGACGCTCACGCGCGCAGTCCTCGCAGCCATCGACGCAGCGCTGGTGGTGGACGCCGGCGTCGGTGACGCAGTCGGCGGCCGCGGGCGTGTGCCGGGGGCAGACCATGCCGCCGCACTCGCACTGGGTGAGGTCGGGGCAAGTCGCGGTCGGGCAGCCGGCCTCGCGCTGGACGAGGATGGCGAAGTCCTCGGCCGCGTCGATGTGCGCGGCGGTGACGAATGCTTCGGGCGGGTCGATGAGCGGCATGTCGTAGCGGGCCATGTCAGTTCCCCTCGACGTAGCCGGGGAAGGTGCAGGGCTGGTTGCCGCGGCCGGGGCAGCCGGGGTCGGGGCAGCAGGGCGCGCCGTCGGGCTCGTCGGCTTCGGTCCAGTGGTAGACGTTGATGTTCACGTCGCCGCGCTCGGTCCAGGCGGTGGTGACGTGCTTGCCGTCGTCGTAGGTGTGCGCGTTCAGGTGGACCCGCTCGACGTCGTAGTCAGTGACGAAGCGGTCGAAGGCGTCCGCGGTCGTGACGTAGACGGAGACGATGTGCCCGCCTGACAGTCCGCTGGTGATGACGTTGACAGTCTCGACGTCGACGAGGCGCTCGACGATCTCGGCGGCGAGCTGGGTCGCGTAGACCGCGCCGGTGGCCGCGCCGTCGGCGGTTGCCGACATTCGCGACGTGAGCGCGGTCCACGCCTCGTCGCGGTGGGTGGCCGCGAGGTCGCACCGGCGGACGATCGCGATAGGCGCGTCGGCGTTGGACTGGCGCCACACGGTGGGCTCGTTGATTCCGTCGGTGGCGACGAAGTACGTAGGGGCGCTCATCACTGCTCACCCCGCTCGCGCTCGGAGTGCTTGATGCACGCCCACGAGATCGCGATCAGCACGAGCATCGTGACCACACCCGCCCACGGCCCGGTCATCACGCGACCGCCGTCTCGTCGGCGACCGCCTGCTGGAACGCGGCCTGCGCGGCCCCCCACCGGTCGAGCGCGTCGCGCACCGGGCCGGGGAGGTACATGTCGTCGGCGTAGGTCGCGAGGGTCGCGGCGAGCGCGTAGGACGCGGCGTCGGCGACGATCAGCTTGCGCTGCGCGGGCGACATCGTCGTGGTGCTGGTGGGGTGCTGGTTCTCCATGGGAGGATCTCCTTGGACTTGGGGTCCGACCTCTGTGCTTGCGGCTAAGGGGGTCGGGCCCCGGTTTCTTGTTGGGGGTGGTGCTGGCCCTTCCGACCCCTGGATGTGCGGGAGGGACGTTGGGGCCGGCCGGGTGGGAGTGGCCCGAGGGGGTGGGCGCCCGGCCGGCGGTCTAGGAGGCGGCCTCTGCGGCTGCCTTGGCGCGGAGCTTGCGGATCTGGGTCTCGAGCTCGTCGACGGTGGCGATCTCGTCGGACTCCCACGCGGCCTCGGCCTGCTCGCGCGGCGTCATGCGAGCGGCGGCGGCTTCGGCGTGGGCGAGTGCTTCGCCGGCGGCCGCGATGGCCTGGTCGCGGGTGGTCACGCCGGAACCGCCTCGGCGTGTGGGTTTGCGAGGAGGACGCGGTAGTCCTCGATCTGCAGCTCGGCCAAAAGTGCGCTGTAGAACTCGGCGGACACTTCTGTCTTGGTGCCGTTCTCGATGTGCGTGATGTAGGAGCGGTCGCAGCCCTTATCGGGGTTCCGGCCGGGCAACTTGGAGGCGAGATCGGTGACGCTGCGTGCCCGCGCCTGGCGGATGACGCGGAGCGCGTAGCCGTTGATCGCAACGCTGTTGCGGGTGGACTGTCGAGGCATGACGACTACGTTAGTCACGGATAGTCACAGGATCAAGGCTTGTGCCAGATTTTCTCGACACACATCGGCTGACCTGCGGAAACGTCTCGACACGCCGCCGCGTCAGCGGGTGAACGACACGCGTGTAAGTGACTGAGTGCGACTAGATGTGACTGCTAGTGACTGACACGATGAGGGCATGGCGACACCAGAAGAGGTCGGGAAGCGGATCGAGTCCGCGCGACTGGCACGCGGACTCGGCGTCAAGAACGCTGCTGAGGCTGCTGGGGTTGCTCGCGACACGTGGTACCGAATCGAGAAGGGCAAGCCCGGACAGGACTCCAAGCGTCACCTCGCGCTTGCTCTCCTGGGGCTTGATTCCGACGGGTTGCCGCTCGACGGCCCCACTCCGCTTACACCGGCACAGGAAGTAGACGCGCGTCTCGCGAACCTCGACCGGCAGGTAGACGCGCTCTGGCGACGAATCGAGCAGCTCGAAGGGCATCGCAGCGATAGTGAGGAGGGGGACGCTGGCCGCAGCGGATTGGTAACGCCGCTTCGTCCACGAACGCCACCGCAGCCAGCCACTGGGCCGGAGCCGGGCCTGGCGCTACCGGCCGATCAGACTCCGGGGGAACCGTCTCAGTACGAACAGGTGACCCGTGATCAAGACCAGGCCGGCGAGGAGAACCAAGACCTTGACCAGCCAGGCGAACAGCCATCGTGAGCCTGGCCTTTCTGTGGATATCCATGTGCGACGATGACCGACATGAGCAACCTGGTGGAGAGCGACGATGTGCGAGTCGCCTCCGCCTTCCTGACTCCGCGGGAAGTCGCGGCCCTGACGGATATCAACGAAGGCCGCGCTTACAGGTGGGCGAGGGAAGACCGCGTCACCACGGTGCCCGCGCGCCGCAGAGGATGGCCGACCATCCCGCTTCTGGGACTAGCGGAGTACGCCACCTTCTCCGCATGGAACAGCGAAGGACTGCCGATCCGGCAAGCGCTTGCTGCGGCCGAGTTCGTTCGGCGAGAGATCGACGCCTACGGCTTCCTCAGCTCCAAGGTCGTCCACGATGGTCTCTACGCCTACGTCCAGGAGCACGACGAGCTCGAGACGATCATCGGCAACCAGATGGTGTTTTTCGAGGTAGTTCAGGAACACCTCCGTCCGTTCCGCCTCGACGAGGACGGCCTGATCTTCCAGTTCGCTGTGGAGCGGCTGCCTGGCGTGGTCATCGACCCGCGCTTCAACACGGGCCGGATGATGTTCGAACGCACGGCGGTCCCTCTGTTCGCCGTGGCCGGCGCGTTGCAGTCCGGCGAGCCGCCGGAGGCGGTCGCTGATGACTTCGGACTCACCCACACAGAAGTCGAGCTCGTCCGCTCCGACCTTCCTTGGCTTTCCGTCGCGGCGTAGAGGTACCCGCGTCGCGATCTTCGTGGACCGATGCCTATCGCCAGCCTTCTCGGACGCACTCAACAAGTCACCGGAGATCACGGCCTGCCACTTGCGCGACGTGTACGGGGAAGGACCCGGCCAGTTCGTTCAAGATGTCGATTGGATCCGCGAGTGCGGACGCCATGGCTGGGTGGCAATCACCCAGAACCCGAAGATCGGCAGCACGCCGCGCGAAATCGACGCAATCGTTGAGCACGGAGCAAAGGTGTTCTCGCTGGCCAAGGCCGATCTTCCTCCCCACGAGCAGGGGCTGATCGTGGGCCGCTACCTACTTCGCGTCGCTCGGCGAGACCGCCGCCCAGGCGGCTGCTTCTGGCGTATCCACCTGGAGCGCCCCCAGAAGGATGTCGCGTAGCCCGGGATCTGTCGCTGCGACCATCTAGCGTCGAGCGCACGATGTCATCGCAGCACCCGTGGGCCGACGGACCTCATCCGTGGAGAGAGTGGCGACGCTGGCCTGATCACATGCTCTGGTGGCGACGACTCCCTGAGGGCGTACACGCGTTGACAGATGGTGTCGCGAACACGTGGCACAACATTGAGGAGCTCCAGGTCGAGCGCAGGTACTCGACCCGTCATGAACAGGAACACATCCTCGCCGGGCACACCGGATGCGTGAGCGGGACCGAGGAGCAGCGGATCTGCTTCCGCGCGGCCCAGTGGCTCGTCCCGGATCCGCGCAAGGTCGCGGACGCGCTCGTGTGGGCTGAGGGCGACATCCCGCTGGCGGCCGACCACCTGTGGCTGCCGGAGCGTGGCTTGCGCGCCCGGCTCGATCGGCGGTTCATGCATCCTGCTGAGTTCGGCCTGATCCAGAAGCTCGTCATGGAAGCGATTGACCGATGACCGACCACGACCCTCAGCGCATCATCGACCGGCTGCTCGCCCGCAGCGCGTCGACTAACTGCCGCGGCACCTACGAGCCTGACCCGACCGTCGCTGCGCAGGACGCGATAGAGACGGGTAGCCAGGTCGTCGGTGCCGACGACGACTACGCGTGAGCCTGTCGGTGGCCGCGGCTAGCGTCGACGGCATGGACGCCTCGACGATCTCCGACCGCGACCGCGCGATGATCGCCGACGCCGAAACGATGCTCGGCCCC
>CAZOIX010000013.1:9234-16014 GCA_964579685.1 uncultured Mycobacterium sp. | reverse complement strand
TGTAGAATTTAGCATCGTAGCTCAAACCACTCAGCTTCGCCATGAGCTCGTCGCTGAGCTCGAGATTCATCGCCGCGGCAACCCCAGCACCCGTGTCGCAGTGATGCCCTTATTGATCTGGGTCGTCCCGCCGGCGATGGTCAACGAGCGCGACGACAGGCGCCGGTCGATCCACCGTCCGCCGCCGCCTACCGGTCCCAGGACATCGAACGCGAGCTCGGCGAGATCCTGACCCAGCTCGGCCCACACGCTCTTGGCCAGGCTGGCCGAGCCCAGCGCATCGCCACCGTGCAACATCGCCGATATCGACCGCTTGCACAACAACTCGAGGTACTTGATGCGTACGGCGATCTCGCCGAGCCGGCACAGCGTCGCGCTGTTCTCGAGTGCGGGCCTGCCGTCGACGACGTGGTCGCCGAGGTCGGCGACCAGGTCCGCCAGCTGCATCTCCATCTGCGCGTACAGGCGCGCCGCTCCGGCCCTCTCGTGGCTCAAGGTCGTGGTGGCGACCTGCCAGCCCGCGTTGAGGGGGCCCAGCAGGGCATCGGCGGGGACACGGACGTCGGTGAAGAACACCTCGGCGAAGTCGGCGGCTCCGTTGAGCGTCACCAGCGGCCGCACCTGGATGCCCGGCGACGCCATGTCAACAATGAGGCAGGAGATGCCCTTGTGCTTGGGGGCGTCGGGGTCGGTGCGCACGTAGAGCTGGCACCAGTCGGCCCGGTGCCCGAGCGACGTCCAGATCTTCTGCCCGTTGACGACGAAGCCGTCACCGTCGCGGGCCGCGCGGGTACGCAGGGAGGCCAGGTCGGAACCTGCCTCGGGCTCGGACATGCCCTGACACCAGATATCGTCGGCGCGCAGCATCCGGGGGAGTAGCCGCCGCATCTGGTCGTCGGTCCCGTACTGCATGATCGCGGGTGCGATGTTGTTCATGCCGATCACGTTGAGCGGCATGGGGGCTCGCGCACGCGTGGTTTCCTCGGCGTAGACCAACTGCTCGAGAAGCGTCGCTCCGCGGCCGCCGTACTCCTGCGGCCAGGACACCGCGCCCCACCCGGCGTCGGCCACCGTCGCATCCCACCGCCGCAGCGTCTCGAACGCCTGCTCGTCGCGGCCGCGCCGCCGGTCGGCCGCGCGCACGTCATCCGTCAAGTTGGAGGACAACCACGCCCGCAACTCCTTGCGGAACGGTTCCACTTCCGCCGGATATGAGAAGTCCACGGCTTCCTGTTCGGGATCGACCTGATTGGTTTCTTTATAATTTTAGGTAGTATAGCCATCGCTGGCGGACGGGCAGAGAGGTTCGGTCATGGGCAGGGTGACGGGCAAAGTGGCCCTGGTCAGCGGAGCTGCCCGCGGCCAAGGGCGGTCCCACGCACGGACGCTGGCGGCCGAGGGCGCCGACATCATCGCCGTCGACATCTGCGCCGACATCGAGACCAACGACTACCCTCTGGCTCGGCCCGAGGACCTCGACGAGACGGCCCGACTCGTCGAGAAGGAAGGGCAGCGCGCCCACATCGAGATCGCCGACGTCCGTGACCGCATGGGCCTCGCCGCAGCCATCGACCGCGGTGTCGAAGAGTTCGGACAACTCGACATCGTGGTGGCCAACGCCGGAATCTGCCCGATGACCGCGGGTCTGCCGCCGCAGGCGTTTGTCGATGCGGTCGACGTCGACCTCGTGGGTGTCATGAATCTGATCCACGCCAGCATGAAGCACCTGCACGCCGGGGCATCCATCATCGCGACCGGTTCGGTGGCCGCGTTCATGGCGACGGCGGTCAACACCTCGGGTATGGAAGGCGGCCCGGGCGGAGCGGGTTATGCGTTCGCCAAACAGGTTGTCGCGCATTACGTCAACGACCTGGCCCGTACGTTGGCGCCGGAGCAGATCCGGGTGAATGCCGTCCACCCGACGAACGTCAACACCGACATGTTGCACAGTCCGCCGATGTACAAGGCGTTCCGGCCGGATCTGGAAAATCCCACCCGCGAGGATGCCGAAATCGTCTTCCCGGTGATCCAGGGCATGCCGATTCCGTACGTCGAACCCGAAGACATCAGTGAGGCCGTGCTGTTCCTGGCCAGCGACGCCGCACGCTACGTCACCGGACAGCAGTTACGTGTCGATGCGGGTGGCTTCCTGAAGATCAAGCCGTGGTCGGGCGTGTAGTGGAGGTGTAGGTATGCCAAGGGGGATCATGTACGTGGAGACGATGCCCGTCTCGCCGGACCGCGAAGCCGAGTACCACAAGTGGTACAACGACACACATCTGGCACAGATTCTCTCGGTCGAGGGCATCGTGTCCGCGCGCAGGTTCGCGCCGACCGACGGCGAGGGCCCCTTCATCGCGATCTACGAACTCGACTGTGACGACCTCGACGCCGCCGTCGCGCGACTGGGAGAGCTCGGCGCGAGCGGGACCATGACCGGACTGGAGAACCTGGCGATGGATCCGAAACCGATTCCCAAGGTGTACCGCGAAATCGGGTCGTTGGGCCCGTGAGCTATTCGGTGGATCTGCAACGGCGCATCTATGCGCTGATGGTGGTGATGAAAGCCGCCGACGACCGGCTGTCGAAGGGCATCGGGACCGGTGAGTTCATGTGCGTGTACTGGCCGTCGCGCGGTCAGGAGGCGATCGGGGCGGCGATGGGTGTCGCGCTGCGCGACGACGACCAACTGGTGACGACCTATCGAGGGCTGCACGATCTCATCGGCAAAGGCGTTCCGCTGGAGGAGATCTACGGCGAGATGATGGGGCGCGTCGTCGGCGCCGGCCGCGGCAAGGGCGGCACCATGCACATCGCCAAACCCGAGAATGGCGTGATGTTCGCGACGGGCATCGTCGGGGCGGGACCACCCGTCGCGGTCGGGCTGGCGATGGCGGCCAAACGCAAAGGCATCGACCGCGTCACCGTCGTCAGTTTCGGCGATGGCGCGACGAACACCGGATCCTTCCACGAGGCCGCCAATATGGCCGCACTGTGGAATCTGCCGATCGTATTCGTCTGCCAGAACAACATGTACGCGGAGATGACGCCGACACACGACACCATGAAGCTGCAACGCGTCGCCGACCGCGCGGCCGGATACGGCATGCCCGGCGTCCAGGTGGATGGCAACGACCCGCTTGCCGTGCTGGATGTGCTGGCCGAGGCGATCGGCAAGGCGCGCGGCGGCGAGGGACCCACCTTCATCGAGTGTGTGACCTTCCGCTTCCGGGGACACTACTTCGGCGACAGGATGCCCTACATCCCTGAGGAGCAGCTCGCGTCGGCCATGGCCGGTGACCCGGTACCGCGCTTCCGGAAGTACCTGATAGACAACGGAATCTGCACCGACGAGGAGCTCAACGGCATCGACGAAGGTGCCCTCATCAAGGTCGAGGCGGCGCTCGACGCGGTCAAGAGCGCCGACGCGCCGACGATCGACGAACTCGACCGCGACGTGTACGCGTCGCCGATCCGCTATCCGGTCTGAGGAAGACGCTGATGGACGAGAACGAGATGACGATGCGCGAGGCGCTGAACCTCGCGCTCGATCAGGCACTGGCCGCCGACGACCGGGTGTTCCTGCTCGGTGAGGACATCGCCGACCCCGGTGCCTCGGGCCCGACGGCCGGACTGTCGACGAAGTACGGTCACGAACGCGTACTCGATACCCCGATCTCGGAGGCCGCGATCGTCGGCGCGGCCATCGGCGCGGCGATCGACGGGCTGCTGCCTGTCGCCGAGATCATGATCATGGACTTCATCGGTATCGCCGCGGACCAGCTGATCAACAGCGCCGCCAAGCTACGGTTCATGACGGCGGGACGGACCACCGCGCCGATCACCGTACGCACCCAGGTGTACGGCGGACTCGCCACCGGCGCAACGCATTCCCAGACGCTGGAAGCCTGGTTCATGCACATCCCGGGGATGAAGGTCGTGGTGCCGTCGACACCGCGCGACGGCAAGGGACTGCTGACATCGGCGATCTTCGACGAAGACCCGTGCCTGTTCGTCGAGACGATCCGGCTGCAGGGCCGTAAGGGACCGGTGCCAACGGATCCGGGCTTCGCGATACCTCTCGGCCAGGCCGACATCAAGCGGCCAGGATCGGACGTGAGCCTGATCAGCTACGGGCGCAGCGTGCACGAATGCCTGCAGGCCGCTGACCAGTTGCAGGAACAGGATGTCAACGCCGAGGTCGTGGATCTGCGAACCCTGGTGCCGTTGGACATCGAGACCATCGTCGAATCGGTGCGTCGGACCCGCAGGGCCGTCGTCGTGCACGACGCGGTGCAGTTCGCAGGCCCCGGCGCCGAGATCGTCGCCACCCTGCAGGCCGAATGCTTCGGTGACCTCACCGCGCCGATCGAGCGGGTGGGCGCGCGGTTCGTCCCGACGCCGGCCGCCGCGGCGCTGGAGGCGCAGCTCTATCCATCGGCAGGACGGATCGTCGAGGCGGCCCTGCGGACCCAGGCCACCGCGGGTGCGCATGGCTGACTTCATCATTCGCATCCCGCGCACCTCGGTTGCGGTCTCAGAGGCGGAGCTGACGGAGTTACTGGTCGACAACGGCCAGCACGTGCAGGAAGGTACCCCGATCTTCACGGTCGCGACCGAAAAGGTGGAGCAGGAGATCGAAGCGGGAGCTTCGGGCACCGTGCAGTGGACCGGCGAGATCGGAACGACCTACGACATCGGCGCCGAAATCGGCGTCATCACGTACTAACGAAAGGTAATTCAGCCATGGACCTCAACGAGACTCGCGAACGGATCATCTACGAGAAGAGCGGCCCCATCGCGAAGATCACGCTGAACTGGCCCGAGAAGGCCAACGCTCAGGACCAGAAGCAGGTCGAGGAGATCGACGATGCGCTCCGGGACGCCGACCGTGATTACGACATCAAGGTCCTGATCCTGGGGGCCAACGGCAAAGGCTTCTGCTCGGGGCACGCGATCGGCAACAACGCCGTCGACTACCCGGAGTTCGTCGAGGGCTTCAAGGCCACCGGGATGCCCTGGAAGCCCCAGACCGATCTTTTCGTCAAGCCGATCCTGAACCTGTGGGAGTTCTCCAAGCCCACCATCTCGTCGATCCACGGGTACTGCGTCGGCGGCGGAACCCACTACGGACTGACCACCGACATCGCGATCGCCTCCGAGGATGCCTACTTCTCGTATCCACCGCTTCAGGGGTTCGGTATGCCGTCGGGTGAATGCTCCATCGAGCCATGGGTGTTCATGAATTGGCGGCGTGCGTCCTACTACCTCTACACCGCCGAAACCGTCGACGCGAAGAAGGCACTCGAGTACGGCCTCATCAACGAGGTGGTCAAGCGTGAGGATCTGGACGCACGCGTGGAGGCGATCGCCCGCCACATCGCCCAGGCTCCACTCACCACGCTGCTGGCGACCAAGGCCAACATCAAACGGGCCTGGGAGATGATGGGGATGCGCGTTCACTGGCAGAGTTCCAACGACCTCGTGGCACTCGCATCGGTCAGCAGGGATGTCCAGGATCTCATCCAGCGGGTCTTCGCGGACAAGATCCTGCCGTCGGAGATGGCGCAGCGGCAGGCGGCCGCATCCAAGAACGGCGATACCGTCACGTAGGGACTGCACTTTTGAACAGCTCCGACCACGCGGCCCACACCCCGGATGCACCGGCCGTGATCGTCGCGGACGGTGAGACGGTCACCTACGGCGAGCTGTACGCGAACAGCCGGCGGGTGGCAGCGCTGCTGTCCGGGGCCGGGCTGCGACCGGGTTACGGCGTCGCGCTGATACTTCCCAACCGTCCGGAGTTCTTCGAGATCACCTGGGCCTGCCAGCTTTCCGGGCTCTACTACAGCGCGGTGAACACCCACTTCACGGCTGACGAAGTCGCCTATGTCGTGAACGATTCCGAGGCCAAGGCCGTCTTCGTCGACGAGTCGATGGCCGAGCTGGCCCAACACCTGCTTCGGGCCTGCCCCGGTGTCGAGGTGCACATCAGCGTCGGCGCCGTACTGCCGGGCTGGCGCTCCTACCGCGACGCGCTGTCATCCGCGGGCGACGCCCCGCCGATCTCCGACGGTACCGAGATGCTCTATTCGTCGGGAACCACGGGGCGCCCCAAGGCTGTTCGACGGCCGCTGCCGACGGACGGCGACGGATCGTGGGCGCAGAAGGTGCTCGAGTATTCCCTGGGGCAGCGCTACGACATGACCGCGTCGAGCGTGTATCTGTCGCCGGCGCCGCTCTATCACGCGGCGGGCATCAACTACACGATGGCCGTGCACCGGGTCGGTGCTGCGTCAGTCCTGATGCGCAAGTTCGATGCGGAGGCGGTGTTGCGGCTCATCGAGACGCATCGCGTCACGCACGCGCAATTCGTGCCGACCATGTTCGTACGGATGCTGAAACTGCCCGACGCCGTCCGTGACTCCTACGATGTGTCGAGCCTGCGGTGCGTGATCCATGCCGCGGCGCCATGCCCGGTCGCCGTCAAACACCGGATGATGGATTGGTTCGGCCCGGTCATCCACGAGTACTACGGGGGGACAGAAGGGTTCGCGGGCACGGGGATCGGGCCGCAGGAATGGCTGGCCCATCCCGGATCGGTCGGCAAGTCGATCACCCCCGTGCACGTGTTGGACGAGGACGGTGTCGAGGTTGGGCCCGGCGCGACGGGAGAACTCTTCTTCGAGGGCGGTCCGGAGTTCGAATACTTCAAGGATCCCGACAAGACGGCGTCGGTCTCCAACGATCGTGGCTGGCGGTCGCTGGGGGATATGGGAT
>CAZOIX010000013.1:0-9224 GCA_964579685.1 uncultured Mycobacterium sp. | reverse complement strand
ACCTGTACCTCACCGACAGGTCGACGTTCATGATCGTCTCGGGCGGCGTCAACATCTACCCGCAGGAGGTGGAGAACCTGCTGGTGATGCACCCGAAACTCGTCGACGCCGCGGTGTTCGGTGTGCCGAACGACGAGTTCGGTGAAGAGGTCAAGGCCGTGGTGCAACCGATCGCCGGCGTCGAGGCGGGGCCGGGACTCGAGGCGGAACTGATCGACTACTGCCGCGCCCACCTCGCCACCTACAAATGCCCGCGCACCATCGAATTCGATCCGGAGCTGCCGCGCGATCCCAATGGCAAGCTCTACAAGCGGCGGATTCGCGACCGCTACTGGCAGGGGCGCACGTCACGCATTCTGTGAAGCTCAGTCCAGGCTGAAATCGATGATGCCGCGCACGATCTCGCCGTTGAGCTGGTCGCGGTAGCCGTCGTTGATCTCGTCGAGCCGATAGCGTCGGGTGATCATCTCGTCCAGCTGCAGCTGTCCGGTTTCGTACAGCTTGGTGAATCGGGGCACGTCGACCCGCGGGTTGCACGATCCGAAGACCGTGCCGACAAGATTCTTGTTCCACAGGATGAACTCCTGCAGGTTGATGTCGATCGAACTCGTCAGCTGCCTGGTCATCCCGGTCAGCACACAGGTGCCCCCCTTACGCGTCAGGCTCAGCGCCGGCTGCACGTCGGCCTCGGTGATCAGCGAGGGGGAGACGATGACGCTGTCCGCCATCACCCCACCGGTCAGATCGCGGACCAGGTCGAGGGCTTCCTCGGTGTTCGAGACGCTATGTGTGGCACCGAATCCCATGGCCGACTTCTGTTTGAACTCCACCGGATCGACCGCGACGATCTGCGCCGCGCCGTTGATGCGTGCGCCCTGAATGGCCCCGGTGCCGATGCCGCCGACACCGATGACCACCACCGTGTCGCCGGTGCGGACCTTGGCGCGGTTCTCGGCGGATCCATAACCGGTGGGAATGCCACACGACAACAGCGCCATCGGTAGCAACGGCAGATGCGGGTCGATCTTGACGAGCGAATCCGGTGACACCACAGTGTGTTTCGAGAAGGCGCCGACCTTGGACAGATGGCCGAGGTTGCGGCCGTCGGCCGTGTGATGGCGGAAGGTGCCATCGGTCGGCATGCCGGGAATCATCACCTGGGCGCCCATATCGCAGATGTACTCCATCCCGGAGTTACACCACCGGCAGCTGCCACACACCGCGACAAAGGACGTCACGACGTGATCGCCGGGTGTGAAGTCCGTGACGCCGTCGCCGACATCGAGGACCACGCCCGCACCTTCGTGGCCACCGATCAACGGGAACATCGACGGCAGCCCGTAGGACTGCATGACTTCGTTGGATGCCGACATGTCGCCGTTGCGGATGTGCTCGTCGGAGTGGCACAGCCCCGCGGCGGCCATTTCGACGAGCACCTCGCCGGCCTTGGGCGGGTCGAGTTCGAACTCCTCGACCGACCATTGCTGGCCCATGTCGTGCAGGATGGCCGCGCGGGTCCTCACGTGACAGGCCGAAAGGTGACGGGCAGATGCTTGGGAGATCGGAAGGGCATGCCGACAATCTTCGTATCGTCGTCGGCTATTAGTCGGAAATCGGTCAAACGGTCGAAGAGGCTGGTCAGCATCGCCTTCGTCTCGACCCGGGCCAGGTGCATCCCCAGGCAGCTGTGGATGCCGCCGGCGAACGAGATGTGTGCCCGCCGCGGGCGGTGGATGTCGAACGTGTCGGGATCCTCCCACCGTTTTTCGTCGCGATTGGCCGCCCCCATGCACAGGTTGACCTGCGCGCCCTTCGGGATCGTCATGCCGTGCATCTCGACGTCGCGGGTGGTGTTGCGCGCCACCAGGACCAGCGGGGTCTCGAACCGGATCCCCTCCTCGATCGCGGCGGGTATGAGCGTGCGGTCCCGTTGAAGCTGCTGGAGCTGTTCCGGGTGAGTCAGCAACAGCTGCAGCAGGTTTCCCGACGAACGGTACGTCGTCTCCAATCCTGCAGGCAGCAGCAGGCGCAGAAACGAGATGATGGCCTCGTCGGTGAGCCGCTCCCCGTCGATCTCGGCGGTGACGAGGTCGCCGATGACGTCGTCGGTCGGTTTCTTGCGCCGCTGGTCCACCTGCTGCTGGAAGTACGTACCCAGTTCGACCGAGGCATTCAGACCCGCTTCGATGTCCTCGGTGATCGAGATCAGATCGAACGACAACTTCCGGAACAGTTCCAGGTCCTCCTGCGGCAGGCCGAGAAGGGCAGCGGTCACCCTGGTGGGGAACTCGAACGTCACCGCCTTGACCAGGTCCACCTCGCCGTCGTCGGAGAACTCGTCGACCAGCTGATCGCAGATCGGATCGATGACCTCGGGTTCCCACGCCGTCAGCGCACTCTGCTTGAAGGCCTTGCTCACCAGGCTGCGATGGTCGTGATGCTCCTTGCCCGCCATGCCGAGGATCGTCGGCCCGAAGACCAGTCCGATGGTCTGGTTGTACATCTCCGAGGCGAACACGGTGTCTTCCCGGAACGCGGTGAACACGCTGTCGAAGTCGAACAGCGTCCATGTCTCAGGGGTTTTGAGCTCTTCCGGCATCATGCTGTGCTCCATCAGCGTGCCGCGCCATACCGGCGCGGTTCTGCGCATGTGCTCGAAGTACGGATAGGGATCGTTCACCAGATCGGGGGCGGCCGGCTGATCGTGCGCGTCGGTGCTGGTCGTCACAGGGCCTCCAGGCGGCAGCTTTCGAGAGTCGGTCGCTCTATCTTTACTATTTTAGTATTCTAGGTCAAGGGACTGGAGGTCATATGCAGCGCCGAGCGGTGTGCGCGATCGAAGACCTGCCGCCGGGAACCATGAAACTGGTGCAGGCCGGCAAGTTCGGCGTGGGCGTGTACAACATCGACGGCGCGCTCTACGCGATCGCGAACTACTGCTCTCACGAGGGCGCCCCGTTGTGCCTCGGTTACACGAGGGGCACCACCGAATACGACCCCGAGATGCCGGACCGGATTCGCCATGTGCGCGAAGGCCAGATCGCGCGTTGCCCGTGGCACCAGTGGGAGTTCGACATCACCACCGGAGCAAGTCTGGCCGACCCCAAGAAACGGGTCAGAACCTACGAGGTCGACATCGCCGACGGACAGGTGTACCTCACCGCATGATCGCCCGAAGACGACGACGAGTGAGGATCGCAGGGCCCACGCCCGCAGGGCAGGGGACGAGGAACGAGCGAGGACCGGAGCGAGGAGGAGTCGAGGCATGATCATCGACGCGAACGTCCAACCGCATTTCCGGTACAACGCCGAGATCCGGCGGTATCTCTCGGCGCCGCACAAGCTGCGCGCGATCCCCGACGTCGAACAGCAGTGGTATCAGGCCCCCGGCGGGGACTACCGGAGCGATCTCTACGGCGACGGCTATCCGGGGTCCGACCCGCAGACCATGGCGCGCCATCTGTTCGACGAGCATGGCGCGGACTATGCGATCCTCAATCCGCTGTCCCGGGGCAACATCGCCGACTACCTGTTGAACAGCCGCATCTGCGCCGCGGTCAACGACTGGCTGCTCGACCGATGGCTCGACCCGGACGCGTCGAACCGGTTCCGCGGCACCATCCGGGTCAATCCCGAGGATGTCAGGGGAGCGGTCGCCGAGATCGAGCGGCTGGCCGAGCACCCGAAGATGGTGCAGATCGGCGTTCCCATGCAGTCACGCGAGCCGTACGGCAAGCCGATGTTCGAGCCGATCTGGGAAGCCGCTGCCGCCCACGGGCTCCCGGTGGCCGTGCACATCAACGGCGGTAACGGCGTCGACCATGCGCCGACATTCGCCGGTCACGCCTACACCTATCCCGGGTACGCCGCGTTCATGCCGTTGAACTCGTTCGTGCACCTGGCGACGCTCATCGTCGACGGAATGTTCGGCAGGCACCCCGACCTCCGGTTCGTCTTCGCCGACGGCGGCTACGACATCCTCACGCCGCTGATGTGGCGGCTGGACACGTTCTGGATGTCGATGCGCGACCAAACCCCTTGGGTCGACAGGTTTCCCAGCGAGTACCTGCGCGAGCACGTTCGTTTCTGTTCGTCGGCGCTCGACGGCCCGACGGATACCGGCGATGCCGAACGGTGGCTGGACTTCACCAGCAAGGCCGACCTGCTGATGTACGGATCCGGTTACCCGCATTGGTCGACGACCGCGCCCGATGCCGTCGTCGCCGGACTCAATGAGGCGCAACGCGAGAAAGTGTTGTGGCGCAATGCACGCGACCTCTATGGGGTCACACAAGCCGAAGGGAGCCTGACATGACCACGGTCGAGGACGTCCAGGACAGGACGGCCGCCCGGGACATCGAGGTGACGATCGTCGACACCGATGTCCACCCGCTGCCGGTGTCGGCCGAGGTGCTCAAGTCCTACGCGCCCGCGGAGTGGAAGGACGCGCTGTGGCCGACGGGCAATGCGGTATCGCCGGTGCCGCATTTCTATGACACCCCGGACTCGTACAAGACCAACTCGCTGCGCGTCGATGCGAGCCCGCCGGGCGGCGGTGTCGCGGGCAGCGATCCGGACTTCGCCGCCCAGCAGTTGCTGGTCGACGCCGGTGTGAGTATCGCTGTGCTGGAACCGATGTGCGATGCGCAACTGCCGCACGCCGAACACGTCCTGAAGGCCACCCACAACGACTGGCTCGCCGATGTCTGGCTCGGCGAGGCCAACTGGCACGGCCGCTGGCGGGGCGCGATCAGCGTCACCGCCCAGGATCCGGGTGCCGCCGCGCGCGAAATCGAGCGATGGGCCGGTCATCCGTATATGGCCGAGGTCCTGATGACCCCGCAGACCCGTGGGATCCCCTTCGGCAGCCCGCACTTCGATCCCTTGTACGCGGCCGCGGCGCGCAACGGTTTTCCGGTTGCCACCCACCTGATGGGCCAGACACCGTTCGAGTTGATCCCGATCTACCCGGTCGGCAATCCCGCGCACTGGCACGACTTCTTCGCATCGTGGCCGCTGCTGTACGTGTCGCATCTGATGAGCCTGGTGTTCGACGGGGCCTTCGACCGCCATCCCGATCTGCGAGTGGTCTTCGTCGAGGGCGGCTTCACGTGGGCGTTGCCCGCGATGTGGCGCATGGACCGGATCTGGGAGCACCGCAAGGCAGATCTACCGCACGTGCGCCGCAAGCCGTCCGATTACGTCCGCGAGCACGTGCGGTTCACCACGCAGCCGCTCGAGGAGGTCAACCTCGGGGAGTACCGCGAGTATCTCGAGATGATGGACCTCGGCGACAACATCATGTTCTCGACCGACTACCCGCACTGGAGCTACGACTCGCCGGACTGGGCGATCAGGAGGTTCCCCGCCGATCAGCGTGAGCGCATCATGCGCGGCAACGCCACGGCGCTGTACGGACTGCCCACGACGGTCAAGGCGCTGCCGTCGGAACTGCCGGGTGACGTCGCCATCTGATCCACACGCTGTCGAATCGGCGTTGACCGATCTGGTACGCGATTACGACAAGCGGTGGTCGAACCTGGATTTCGAGGCACTGGGCGATCTTTGGGTGCACGATGACCCCGCGCCGATCTACGTGGGCGATGAGTACGCGACGCCGATCATCGGTGACCACGAACTCGAGCGGCACTGGGCGCGCGTCGCCGGGCGCCTCAAGTCGGCGACCGTCTCGTCGACGCTGCACGAGTTCGACGTCGTCGACGACACCGTCGTGCGCGCGATCGTGCTGAGCCGCTGGCGGCTTGCCGGCATGGAATCCGACGGCGAACGCACCGGAGCCAGCTGGGTCACGTGGTTGCTGGTCCGCCGCGGTGAGCGGTTGCGGATCTTCCACCAGATGGAGTCGCAGGTGCATCTCACCGAGTGATTTCGGTGCGCTAACCGTCGCTCAGCGACCGTTTGCGCACCGAAATCACTAACGGTCGGCCTTCAGTGGCACCACGGGGCTGCGGGCGTGCGGGCCGCGCGTGATGGCGTGCAACCGTATTTCGGGCAGGTCGACGGACGGGTCGAGGGTGTCCAGCCAGGCCACGGCCTCGGCGACATCGTCGGCCCGGATCGCGTACATCTCAAACGGCACGTCCGCAAGCATCTCGGTCTCGACCGGGCCAGGCGTGACGATGTGCACGTTGATGCCGTCGCGATCGACCTCGCGCGCAAGGGCTCCCGCGAACGCGTTCATCCCGGCCTTCGACGCCGAGTACGCCGTTCGCGCGAGCATCGGTTCGTGCGCAGCCGACGACGAGATGAACACGAAGCGCGAACCGGGCCTCATCTTGGGCAGCGCCGCCGACGTCACCACGAAACACGAGTCCAGATTCGCCGACATCGTCGCGCGCCACTGGTCGAAAGTCTGTTTGCGAGCATACGTTCCGCCGAGTATGCCCGCCGCGTGCACGACCAGGTCGATGTCGTCGAGCGCCTCCACCGCGGGTGCGAACGTCTCGGGTCGCGCCGCGTCGGCGACGATGTAGCGCGCGCCCATGTCCGCGGCCGCGGCACGCAGCGGTTCCTCGCGCCGGGCAGTCAGCACCACGTCGTAGCCGAGTTCGACGAGCTTGCGCCCGCACGCGTTGCCGATTCCACCGCTACCGCCGGTGACCAGCGCGCTACGCACACCGCACCTGTCAGAGCTTGCGTCGGGCCAGTGCCTGCGGCGACAGCGCCACGATCCGCTGCTCGGGATCGACTGCGCTGAAGTAGGTCTGGGTGTCCGCTATGTGTCGGGCCGAAAGTTTGCGGGCACGCTCGCCGTCGCCGGCTTCGATGGCGTCGGAGATCTTGTTATGGATGGACATTGCGATGCGGCGCTGGCTCATCGACGGATACTCACCCCGCGCCGTCGTCTCCTGCGCCCACCAGTTGAGGTGTCCGGTCCAGAGCGTCTCGAGGCTGCCCACCACGGCGATCATGGTGTGGTTGCCGCAGCCGCGCACGACCTCGTCGTGGAACTGCCCACCAATCTCGGTGAACCGTGCGCCGTCCTCGATGTGTTCGGCCATCGACGCGTTGATCTCTTTGAGCTTGGGAACGAGTTCGTCGCCACGGTCGGGGCGGCGCGCCGCCAGCGCCGCGCACATGGGCTCGAGTTCTTGAAGTGCGGCCCCCAGATCGGCGAGGGGAACGGTGTCACTTTGCAGCAGCAACCCGAGCATGTAGGCCGCGCTGGCTTTCGCGGGCGCGTGCACGACGGCACCACCGCGGTTGCCGCGGCGCACCGAAACGAGACCCTCGGTTTCGAGGATCCGCAGGGCTTCGCGCAACGACACCAGGCTCACCCGGAACTGCTCGACGAGCACCTCCTGGCGCGGCAGCAGGTCGCCGTCGGCAAGTTCGCCGTCGATGATCTGGCGGCGGAGTTCGTCCGCCACGATCTCGGCCGTACGGCGCGAGCCCAGTCGGCGGCGAGCCTCGGGGCCAATTCCCAATGTGGTCATATCGCCCTCAATGCTAACAGCGAAAGTCCCGCTACCAGGGGAGTACGTGGTTGCTATCTGACAAAAGTTACTAAGATGACAAAGAAACCACGGGAGGTTCCTGGCGCGTGAGTGGCGCAACTGATTCAGCACCGACCCCGCTGCGTGATGTACGCGTCGTCGAGATCAGCGATCGTATCGCGGGCGCGTACTGCGGGAAGTTGCTGACCGACGCGGGTGCCGACGTCGTCAAGCTCGAACCCGCCGCCGGGGACCCGCTGCGCCGCTACACCGCGTCCGGTGCGGAGGTGCCCGCCGGTACGGACTCGCCGTTGTTCGCCTATCTCAACGCCGGGAAGCGCAGTGTCACAAGCTGTTCCGACGACCTGCTGACCGGTGCCGACATCGTGATCGTCACGGCGACCAAGGCCGCGGCGACCGCGCGCGGTATCGATCTGCGGCGGCTGTCGGAACTGGCGAACCGGTTGGTCGTGGTCACCATCTCCGACTTCGGCTGGACGGGTCCGTGGGCGGAGCGTCCTGCCACGGAGTTCACCCTGCAGGCCGACTCCGGGCTGACGGGCTTCCGTGGCGATCCCGCCGGTCCACCGATATCGGTCGGCGGTGACCTGGGGGAATACATGGGCGGCGTGTGGGCCGCGTACGGCGCGCTTGCCGCATACCGCGGGGTACGCCACGGCGGTCGCGGCACGCACCTCGACATGTCCATGCTCGAGGCGATCACGCTGATGCAGAGCGGTGAATGGCTGCACTCTCAGCTGCTGCAGAAGCCGCACGTCCGGCGGTCCGTCGAGGTGCCTTCGATCGAACCGGCCAAGGACGGCTATGTCGGAATCAGCATGGTTACCGGGCAGCAGTGGCTGGACTTCGCCGCGATGGTCGACTGCCCGGAGTTCACCGAGGTGCCTGCGCTGCAATTCCAGATCGGGCGGTGGGATTACCGCGACTGGATCCGGGAGCGGATCGACCCTTGGATGCGTGAGCGCACCGTGGAGGAGATCGTCGACCTCGGGCAGTTGTTCAGATTGCCACTGGCCCCGTTGGGCAACGGCGCCACGGTTCGTGAGATGGACCACTTGAAGGAACGTGGTGTGTATGTGGACAATCCGGCCGGGTTCCGGCAGCCGCGACCGCCGTGGCTGATGTCCGTCGCCGCGCCGGCCCCAGTTCGTCCCGCACCCGCGATCGGCGAGTCTGATACCGAATCACTCTGGGAGCCAAGACCGTCCGCGCCAGGCGCGACATCTGTGGGGCGACCGCTCGCGGATCTGCGGATCGTCGATTTCACCGCGTTCTGGGCGGGCCCGTCGGCGACTCACTCGTTGGCGGCCTTCGGGGCCGAGGTCATCAAGATCGAGTCGATCCAACGGCCGGATGGAATCCGGTATTCGGGCGGCATGCGTAAGGATGTCGACGACTGGTGGGAGTACGGCTGGGTCTTTCACGCCATGAACACCAACAAGCGGTCGGTCACCGTGGACCTGCAGACCGACGAGGGCATCGCCCTGATCACCACGCTGATCGAAGGGGCCGACGTGGTGATCGAGAACTTCTCGCCGCGCGTGATGGATCAATTCGGCCTCGGCGCCGAGGCATTGCTCGAACTCAACCCGCGCCTGGTCATGGTGCGCATGCCGGCGTTCGGGCTGACGGGACCCTGGCGAGACAGGGTGGGCTTCGCGCCGACGATGGAACAGATCGCCGGCCTGGCCTGGGTGACTGGTCTGCCCGACGGACCGCCGGTCGCGCCGCGCGGCGCCTGTGACC
>CAZOIX010000012.1:16026-16992 GCA_964579685.1 uncultured Mycobacterium sp. | reverse complement strand
GCGACCACGACACGCCGGTCCGCGGCGCGCACGCTGGCCGCGACCGCGGCGTCGGTGCGCGCCCACTCCCGCATCGCGCGTTCGAGCGTCCAGTGACGTGCATCCACCAGGGCTGTCATCATTTGCGAGAGCCGTTGACGAGGAGGAGTGTCAGTGGGTCCGTCGAAGTGACGCCGTTCCTCGTCTCGGGACGCGCCCCATGCCTCCACGAGGGCGATGCGATAGCTCGCGATATCGGTGAAATGCCAGTAAAAGCTGCCCTTGGTCACGCCGAGACGGCTGCACAGCCGGTCGACCTTGAGTGATTTGATGCCCTCTTCGGCGAGTAGCGCATAGCCCGCCTGGATCCAGTCGTCCACGGTCACGCGCGAGGCGCGAGACTTTGCCATACTCCGCAGCCTACGACGCGAAGGGCCGGTCACGCTGAGCGGAAAGTCCAGCGTGACGTTCACAGGAATCTGGATATCGACGCCAGTCGGGCTTTCTCCCGTGCTGGCCGCATGTTTTACTGCACACGCGACAACTGAAATTTTCTCGGTCCGCTCAATGGCCACCGGCTCATTCGGACGGACGCGACAACGCAGCAAAATGCGCTGTCGATGGCGATCGCTCGATCGTGGGAAAAGGCAAGCGAAAACCGGAAGATGGATGGGTTTGCAGTATGAGCTTCATTGATAAGTTTCGAGGTCCCTGGACCCGCCGGTTCGTGGTGGCTGCCGTGGCGGCAGTGCTGCTACCAGGCGTTCTAGGTCTCACCGGACAGTCGGCTACCGCAGGGGCGTTCTCTCGGCCCGGGCTGCCGGTGGAGTACCTCATGGTCCCCTCGCCGTCGATGGGCCGCGACATCAAGGTCCAGTTCCAGAAGGGCACCGGATCGCACGCCGTCTACCTGCTCGACGGCTTGCGCGCCCGCGACGACTTCAACGGCTGGGATCTCGAGACCCAGGCGTTCGAGTGGTACTACGA
>CAZOIX010000012.1:0-16016 GCA_964579685.1 uncultured Mycobacterium sp. | reverse complement strand
AACGGCTGCCAGACCTACAAATGGGAGACCTTCCTGACCAGCGAGCTGCCCGGATGGCTGGCGTCCGAAAGGGGCGTCTCCACGTCAGGTAACGCCGCGGTCGGCCTGTCGATGTCGGGCAACTCGGCGATGATCCTGTCGGTCTATCACCCCGATCAGTTCGTCTATGCCGGGGCGTTGTCGGCGTTCCTCAACCCGTCCGAGGGCAGCTGGCCGTTCCTGATCAACATGGCGATGGGTGACGCAGGTGGGTTCAAGGCCAACGACATGTGGGGCCCGACCGAAGATCCGAACAGCGCGTGGAAGCGCAACGACCCGATGCTGCAGATCCCTGCACTGGTGGCCAACAACACGCGCCTGTGGGTCTACTGCGGCAACGGGACACCCAACGAGCTGGGCGGTGCGAACATGCCCGCCGAGTTCCTCGAGGGTCTGACGATCCGGACCAACGAGACGTTCCGCGACAACTACATCGCCGCGGGCGGCAAGAACGCCGTGTTCAACTTCCCGGACTACGGCACGCACAGCTGGGAGTACTGGGGTCAGCAGCTTCAGGAGATGAAGCCTGATCTGATCTCGCACCTCGGCAGCTGAGGCGCATCAATCGCAAGGTCCCCGATCCGCTCGGCTCGCCCGGGTGATCGGGGACTTTTGTGTTCCCCTACCTTTTCGGTGTGGGCCCAGATGGAATGAGCTACATGGCTGAAGTCAACGCGCTGGTCGCACACCAGGACGCCGAGGGATCCATCACGCTGCAGCACGAGGTCGTCGACACATCCTCCCTGCCGGACGGTGACGTGCGGATCGCCGTCGAGTATTCAGGGATCAACTACAAGGACGCCCTGGCCATCACTCCCAAGGGTGGTGTGGCCCGCGGGTACCCGCTGATACCCGGCATCGACGTCGCCGGCACGGTGACCGCAAGCTCATCCCCCGAGTTCGCCGTCGGTGATCGCGTCGTTGCGCACGGATACGACATCGGCACCGGCCGCCACGGCGGCTATGCCGACACCGCTCGCTACCCGGCTGACTACCTGGTGAAGCTCGACGAATTGACGACGGCCGAGGCCGCCGCCATCGGCACCGCAGGATTCACCGCCGCCATGAGCGTCAACGCCATTCGTGCGGCGGGCGTACGGCAGGCAGATGGACCCATTCTGGTTACCGGCGCGACGGGAGGGGTGGGTAGCGTCAGCGTCGACCTGCTGGCCGGCCTCGGCTACGAGGTCGTCGCCTCGACGGGCAAGTCCGACGCCCACGACTGGCTGATGGCACTCGGCGCTACTGAGGTGATCGGCCGACTGCCCGCCGAGGGTGAGAAGGTCCGGCCGCTGGGCAAGTCGCAGTGGGCGGGCGTCGTCGACAGCGTCGGCGGTGACACACTTGCCTACGCCTTGAGCACGCTGAATTACGGTGGCACTGCCGCAATTTCGGGGCTAGCCCGCTCGGCCGACCTGCCGACGACGGTCATGCCATTCATCCTTCGGGGCGTCACGCTGGCAGGGATCGACTCGGTGCAGTTACCGATCGGCGCGCGCCGTGATGTCTGGCGTCAACTCGCGGACGAACTCAAGCCGCGTCACCTCGGTGAGATCACCAACGACGTCTCGGTGCTCGAAGCGCCGGACACGCTACGCACCATCGTCGGCGGTGGCGTCAGGGGCCGTACCCGTGTCGTGGTGCACGACGGCTTCTAGAGGCGGGCAGCGTTACTTCAGTTCGGACGACGACAGGCCGAGCAGTCGCCGAGCAACCACCAATTGCTGAATCTGTTGGGTGCCCTCGAAGATGTCGAGGATCTTGCTGTCGCGAGCCCATTTCTCCAGCAGCGTCTGCTCGGAATAGCCGACGGTGCCAGCCAATTCGACGGCCTTGAGGGTGATGTCGCTGGCGACGCGGCCGGCCTTGGCTTTGCCCATCGATGCTTCCTTGGAGTTCGGGATCCTGTTATCGGCCTGCCACGCAGAGCGCACCATCAGCAGATAGGCGGCCTCCCAGTCGGATTCCATCCGCAAGAACTCGGCGGCGGGCGCGCTCTGCGCGTGTGAGGGCTTGTCGTATGAGATTTCCACCCCTGCCTCGGTGAGGGTTTTACGCAACTCCTCGAGCGCGGCGCGCGCGATGCCAACCGCCATCGCCGCCACCACGGGTCGGGTGTTGTCGAAGGTCTCCATGACGCCCGCGAAGCCCTTCTCGACCTCGATATCCGGGCTGCCCAGCAGGTTGTCCTTGGGGATGCGGACATTGTCGAAACGAATCGCCGCGGTGTCGGACGCCTTGATGCCGAGTTTGTCCTCGAGCCGCTCGACGGTGACCCCGGGGTGTTCACGGGGGACGATGAACGACTTGATCGCCGCGCGGCCCAGCGACTTGTCCAGCGTCGCCCACACCACGATGTGCGTGGCGCGGGATCCGGCGGTGACGTAGCTATTGTCGCCGTTGATGACGTACTCATCGCCGTCGAGCTTTGCCGTGGTCGTCACAGCCGCCGAGTCAGAGCCGAAGCCCGGCTCGGTGATCGCCATGGCGGCCCATACGTCTTTTCCGAGCTCCTCGAGCTGTTCACGGGTGGCTACGCTCGAGATCGCGGCGTTGCCGTGGCCCTGGCGCGGCACCGACAACATCAACGCCACATCGCCCCAACTGATCTCCATCACGTTGAGGACCGCGGACATGTTGGCACCGTTGTGGTTCGTGTCCTTGGCCTCGCCGGCCGCGAACGCCTCGGCGCCGGCGAAAGCGATGGCGTTGGCTTGCGAGATGCCCTCGAAGAGATTGGCAAGAGTATCGAGCTCGACGGGATACTCGTGCTCTCGCAGGTCCCACTTGCGCGATATCGGCCGCAGCATCTCGGCGGCGCCCTGATGCGCCTTCTCGATCACCGCTTCGAGTTTCTTCGGCAGTTCCAGATTGATTGCCATGGTTCGACTTTCGTACGGAGGATCAGATGATTACGACGCCCTCGGCGACGCCGATCGCGCGCAGGTCGCGGTACCAGCGTTCGACGGGGTGTTCCTTGGTGTATCCGTGCCCACCCAGCAGTTGCACGCCGTCCAGCCCGATCTGCATACCCTTGTCGGTGCCGAGCCGCTTGGCCAATGCCGCTTCCCGGGCGAACGGCAGACCCTGATCGGCCCGCGACGCCCCACGCCAGGTGATCAACCGCAGACCGTCGAACTCGATCGCCATGTTGGCGCACATGAATGCCACCGCCTGGCGGTGGGCGATCGGTTCACCGAATGCGTGCCGCTCCTTGACATATGGCACGACGTAGTCGAGCACCGCATGGGACGTGCCGACGGCAAGCGCCGCCCAGCCGAGGCGTGCGAGCGCGATGGCCTCCGAGTAGTCCCCGTCGCGGGCCCCGTCCTCACCGAGGCGCGCGGACAGTGGCACGCTGACGTGGTCGAGCTCGACCCGTCCGAGCGCCGCGGCCCGGATCCCCATGCTCGGGTCTGCCGTGACGGACACGCCCTGTGACGACGACTCGACGATGAACAGTGCCGGCTTTCCGTTGAGTTGCGCTGCCACGATGAACAATTCGGCATTCGCTGCGGCAGGCACCAATGACTTGACACCGTCGAGGCGGTAGCCGCTGGGGGTACGCACTGCCGTCGTCTTGAGCGCGGTGGGGTCGAAAAGGGGATGGGGCTCGGAGATTGCCACGCACGCCTGCGGCACGTTCTCGCCGCTGAACTCTTTCAAGTACGTCGCCTGCTGGTCGGCGCTGCCCCAGTGGGTCAGCGCGGAGGCGACACCGGCGGGCGCCAGGATCGGCAGCGCCAGGCCCATGTCCCCATAGGCCAGTGCCTCGGCCACCAGCACGTTGGTGACCGCGGCGCGATGGGCTGCGATTCCTTCGAAGTCCTCGGGGACGTTGATCGCCGTGATGCCGAGTTCGGTGGCCTTGCTGACGAGGTCGGGTGGGTACGTCGCGGATTCATCGCAGTCGCGGGCTGCCGGGCGAATGACCTCCTCGGCGAACTCGGTCACGGTGTCGACGATCATCTTCTGCTCGTCGTCCGGTGTCAGGTCGAAGTAGTCGGAACCGCTTTTCTTCAGCCGCGTCGGCCCGCTCTGGGCTCCGGAGACGCGACGGAACTGGCGAGTGGCGGCGCCGGCGACCGAAAACACTTGTTTGACCCCGTACTGAAGGCCGCGATTGAGTGGACCGCGCAGGTGGTAGCGGTCCAGAAACTCCTGGCCGACCAACGGGGTCACGATGGCAAGGCCGAGGTCCGTGGCGCTGCGCCGGTGCTTGTGTAGGCCGACGGCGCTTTGCTTACCCACTCGCTTGGGCCGAGGTGCGGATCCGTTTGTCGGCGGCAGGGTGTTGGTCATGTCAACTGCCTCGCTTTGGAGATTGACGTTCACATCTTCGGAACTGACTCCAGAGTAAGGTATGCGAACTGACTCTCAAGTAAGGTCTATCGATCTGTTGTGTAATTCACAGCAGCCGGCCCAGCGAACCGTCAGCCTGCCGCGGCCAAGAGTTCGTCGAACGCGGCCTGCATGCACTCGGCGTAGTGCGCGGGGTCGGGCAGCGCGTCGCGATCTGCGGTGACGCCCATCGAGACGGTTCCGTTGTAGCTGGCGATGACGTGGAAGAGATTCATGCCCGCGATCAACGGACCCAGCCCGGTGACCCGGACCAGACGTGCACCGGTGAAATAGATGGGCTCTGTCGGCCCCGGCACATTGCTCACCGTGGTGTTCGCGATCGTCGGACCGCTGAATGGCATCGCCGACGCCGCCTTGACCGTCATGCCGAGCAACGTGGTGGGCACGAGTCCCACCAGCTCCATCAGGCGGCTGGCATTGGACTTATCCGAATTCTCGCGGAATGCCGAGGATTCGGTGACGATCGATTCCAGCCTCTTGTGCGAATCAGGCGAATCCGTTTGCAGTGACTGCAATCTGCCGAACAGCCGGTTTCCGCCTGCCCCCTTCTCGCTGGAATCCCGGATCGACGCCGGGCAGGCCGCCACCAGTGTGTCGTCGGGCAACTCGTCGTGGTCTTCGAGGTAGCGCCGCAGGGTTCCGCCGACGTAGGCCACCGCGACGTCGTTGATCGTCGCCCCGGGCACGCTGGCCTTGATGCGCTGGAAATCGGCGAGGTCGTGAAAGCGGGCCTCGAAAACCCGGTGGGGTGACGCGGAACCGTTGAACCTGGTAGCCGGCGCGAACAATGAGCCGGATCCCGGAGTCAGCGCAGTGGCCACTCCGCCGGCCAGTCGCGCGGGCAACCCGACCAATTCGCGAACCGCTTTCAGCGCGGTGGGACCGACCACACCGCCCGCACGCACCGGATACTGCGCGAAATTGACGGCGGTCCTTGACACCAGGGCAGCCGTCGACGGCAGGTCATCGGGCTCCCAAGGTGTTTCGGGAGGTGCCGGCCGTGGACCGTCGGGCGCGAGATCGTGCAGCGCGGCCAGCAGTTCGACGCTTTCCATCCCGTCGGCGGCGCAGTGGTGCAGCTTGACCCCCACCGCGAACGACCCTGGCGCGACGCCCGGCACCGCGTTCAGTCCTTCGATGACCGTCATCTCCCAGGGCGGGCGGCGCAAGTCGATCTGCCGGGCATGAATGCGCGCGATCTGGATGCACAACTGACGCCAGTCGCCCGGCTGCGGTAACGCGATGTGGCGGACGTGGTACTCCAGATCGAAATTGGGGTCATCCACCCAGTACGGCATGTGCAGACCACCGGGAAGTTCGGTCAGCCTCCGCCGAAACGTCGGCGCGAGATGAAGCCGGCTCTCGATCTCTTCGAGGATGCCCTTGTAAGTGACCCGCCCGCCGGGCGCCGTCGAGGGGTCGTAGATCAACAGCAGCTGAATCTGCATCGGGGTCTCGGGCCGCTCGGCGCGCAACATCATGTCATCGGTCCAGCTCAGTTGCTGCATACGATGCTTCCCTCCCCGCGCACCCCCAACGACGTCAGGCTAAACGCGTCGCGCTCGGTTCGGTGGCCAATCGCCTCGTTCCACAGCCACCTGGACGGTGGCTATCGCAAACGCGCCAGCACCGCCTCATGCAGCAGACCGTTGGTGGCGACCGCGCTGCCGCCGTGCGGCCCCGGCCGCCCGGCGAGGTCGGTGAATGTTCCACCCGCCTCGCGCACCAGAATGTCGAGCGGCGCCAGATCCCACAGCTTGACCTCCGGCTCGACGGCGATATCGACTGCGCCCTCGGCCACCAGGCAATAGGACCAGAAGTCGCCGTAGCCGCGAACCCGCCACACCTCGTCTGTCAGTTCCAGGAATCGTGGGCGCAGCTCGTACCAGCCGGTGGTGAGGTCGGAGTACGTCAGGCTCGCCGATGCGACGTCATCGACGCCTGACACCGAAATGCGCCGGGCCCGGCCGCCAAACGACGTGAACGCGCCCTCGCCGCGTCCGGCCCACCATCGTCGCTGCAACGCCGGCGCGCTGATGACACCCACCACGGGTATGCCGTCGTCCAGCAAGGCGATCAAGGTGGCCCACACCGGAACCCCACGGACGAAGTTCTTGGTTCCGTCGATGGGGTCGACCACCCACTGCCGGCCGGCGAAAATCGCTGTGCCGCCGAACTCTTCGCCCAGCACGATGTCGTCGGGCCGATGTACCGACAACGTCTCGCGGATCAGCTCTTCCACCGAACGGTCGGCGTCCGTCACGGGGGTGAGGTCGGGTTTGGTCTCGACATGCAGATCGAGTGCGCCGAAACGATCCAGTGTCTGCGCGTCCGCCGCGTCGGCCAGCTGCACAGCGAACGCGATGTCGTCGCCGACCGTTGTCATGCCTCGACTCTCGTTCGTCCCCTGCCCTTCGGGCGTGGGCCCACCGGTCCTCGCTCGTTCCTCGCTGCGATCCTCACTCGCGCGAGTCTTCGGGTTGTCATGCCTCACGTCCTACCATGTCGGTGTGTGGGAGATCGCGATGGTCCTCGTGATGGTCGGAGTGCTCGTGCTCGTCGCGGCCCCGTGGATCATGCGACGCCGCGGAGCGGGCAGCGATTGGCTCCAAGGCCAGCTGCTGGTCACCGGTGTCAGCCCGCGGCCCGACGATCAGACAGGTGAGCAGTTCGTCACGATCACCGGTGTCATCAACGGGCCGACGGTCAACGAGCACGTGATCTATGCGCGCTTGGCGGTCGACGTCGACCAGTGGCCCACGATGTCCCAGCTTTTCCCGATCGTCTACTCGCCGAAGAATCCGGACAACTGGAGGTTCGCACCGACCGCGGCCCCACCGCCGCCACCGCCGGGGCCCGAGGTCTACTGACGCCGAAAGTTCAGCCGTGGCCGATGCGCAACAACTCCGCCACGCTGGTCAGCTTCACCCGTGGACGCCCATGGGGCCCACCGGCTCCGCGTTCGTGCTCGTCGATGAGCTTCCAATGGTCGTCGGTGACTACCTTGGGCTGCCGCTCCACCAGCCATTCCGCCAGCCGCTCGGCATGATCGTCGCCGAAGTCGGCCAGTGACGCCCCGGAGAGATCTGCGACGAGGGAGTCGACCGTCTCCTGCGAGTCGCTCTTGTTGCTGCCGATGACGCCGGTCGGCCCGCGTTTGATCCAGCCCACGACATACTCGTTTCGGCTGCCCTGGATGCGGCCGTCGCTATGCGGGATGGTGCCGCTGCGGTCATCGAACGGCAACCCCTTCAACTCCACCCCGCGGTAGCCGACGGCGCGCACCACCAGCTGAGCCGGCACCTCCTCGCGTTCCCCGGTGTCCCTGGCGACGACGCGGCCGCCCTCCTCGACCAGTTCGTTGCGCCCGAGCACGATGGACTCGACCTTGTCGGCACCCTTGATCTCGATCGGTGACGTGCAGAAACGGAACACGATGCGGCGTTTGGCGCCTGCGGGCGTGGTCTCGGCGTAGCCACGCAACACCTTGATGTTGTTCTTGACGGTCTTGCCCGCGGCGTCCAGCTGTTCGTCGGTGATATCGGCGAAGTCCGCCGGGTCGACGATGACGTCGACGTCGCCGAGCCCCTCCAGCGCGCCGAGTTCCCGCAGTTCCAGTGTGGTGAACGGCGCCTGCAGGGGCCCGCGCCTACCGATGATGAGGACCTCTTCGACGCCGCGGTCGTGCAACGACTGCAGCGCGTGGTCGGCGATGTCGGTCGCCGCCAGTACGTCGGGATCGGTGACGAGAATCCGCGCCACGTCCAGCGCCACGTTGCCGTTGCCCACGACGACTGCGCGGCCGGTCGACAGATCCGGTGCCATCTCCTGAAAATGGGGATGAGCGTTGTACCAGCCCACGAAGTCGACTGCGGGCACGCTGCCGTCCAGATCCTCGCCGGGGATGCCGCGCGACCTGTCGGACTGAGCGCCGACGGCGTAGATCACGGCGTCGTAGCGTTCGGCCAGTTCTGCGGCGTGAACGTGGTCGCCGACCACGATGTTGCCGAAGAACCGGAACCGGGGGTCGAGCGCCGTCTTCTCGAACTGGGCGCTGATCGACTTGATCTTGGGATGGTCGGGCGCCACGCCGGAGCGCACCAGCCCCCACGGCGTGGGCAGCATCTCCAGCATGTCGACGCGCACATCGGCGTCTTCTCGAGCATCTGCGAATTTCAGAAGCGAAGCGGCAGCGAAGTAGCCCGAGGGGCCTGAGCCGACGATCGCCACGTGATAGGGGCGCATGGATACCTGTTGTTGAAGGTGTGTCACTGCCCGGCCACGCGCAAGGGGCTGTCGCGTCGTGACAGGGCTGGTTGCCACCTCCGATGCTAAACGCGCAGCCTGTCCCATTGCCGCGACTCACGGATAACGGAGTCCAGATCTTCCACAGGTACCCTGAACTCCCGTGGATCCCGACCGTCAAGCCGACCTCGCTGCCCTGGACTCCACCCTGACCACGGTGGAGCGGGTGCTCGATGTGGAGGGTCTGCGTGTTCGGATCGAAAAACTCGAGCACGAGGCCTCCGACCCCAACCTGTGGGACGACCAGTCGCGGGCGCAGAAGGTCACCAGCGAGCTGTCCCATACGCAGGGTGAGCTGCGGCGCGTAGAGGAGCTCCGGCAGCGCCTTGACGACCTTCCGGTGCTCTACGAGCTGGCCGCCGAAGAAGAGGGAGCAGGTGCGACAGAAGCTCGAGCCGAGGCCGACACCGAGCTGAAGAAGCTGCGCGAGGACATCGAGGCGATGGAAGTCCGCACGTTGCTGTCCGGCGAGTACGACCAGCGCGAAGCGCTGCTGAACATCCGCTCCGGTGCCGGCGGCGTGGATGCCGCGGACTGGGCCGAGATGCTGATGCGGATGTACATCCGCTGGGCCGAGAAGCACGATTATCCGGTCGAGGTGTACGACACGTCCTACGCCGAAGAGGCCGGTATCAAGAGTGCGACGTTCGCGGTGCTCGCGCCGTTCGCCTACGGCACGTTGTCGGTGGAGCAGGGCACGCACCGGTTGGTGCGCATCAGCCCGTTCGACAACCAGGGCAGACGACAGACCTCGTTCGCCGAAGTGGAAGTGTTGCCCGTCACTGAAACCACCGACCACATCGACATTCCGGAAAGCGATGTGCGCGTTGACGTGTACCGATCCAGCGGACCGGGCGGTCAGTCGGTGAATACGACGGATTCGGCGGTTCGACTCACACACATCCCGACAGGTATCGTGGTCACCTGTCAGAACGAGAAGTCGCAGCTGCAGAACAAGGTCTCGGCGATGCGGGTTCTCCAGGCAAAATTATTGGAACGCAAGCGTTTAGAAGAGCGCGCCGAAATGGATGCCTTGAAAGGCGATGGCGGCAGCTCCTGGGGGAACCAGATGCGTTCCTACGTATTACACCCGTATCAAATGGTAAAGGACCTGCGCACCGAGTACGAGGTCGGTAATCCGGCCGCAGTGCTGGACGGAGACATCGACGGCTTCCTGGAGGCCGGAATTCGTTGGCGCAACAGACGAGATGACGAATAACAACCTGATCGCACTCTCCTTCGCCGACCGGTGGACCGGTTTTTGGCAGGGCAACATCGGCGTCTGGATCCTCGAGCGGGGCGTGCCGATCGCCCTGCTGCTCATGGGTGGGCTCCTGGCGGCCCGGTTCATCAACTGGGGTGCACGCCGGATCGTGCGCCGAATCGACGCCGAGTATCAGGAAAGCGACCAGTTGGTGCGCTCGGAGAGCGCCAAGCACCGCCAGGCCGTGGCGTCGGTGATCTCGTGGGTGTCGGTCGCCCTGTTGTTCGTCGTGGTGGCGGTGGAAGTCAGCGACACGTTGGCCATCCCGATCGGGTCGCTGGTCGCACCGGCCGCCGTGCTGGGCGCCGCGCTCGGCTTCGGTGCCCAGAAGTTGGTGCAGGACCTGCTCGCCGGGTTCTTCATCATCACCGAACGTCAGTACGGTTTCGGCGATCTGGTGCAGGTCAACATGCTGGGCGCGCCGGACTCCGCCGAAGGCACCGTCGAGGAGGTCACGCTGCGGGTGACCAAGTTGCGCACGAGCGAAGGCGAGGTGTGGACGGTCCCCAACGGCAACATCGTGCGCTCGCTGAACATGTCCAAGGACTGGGCGCGCGCGGTGATCGACGTGCCTGTGCCCATCACCGCCGACCTCACCGAGGTGAACTCCCTGCTGCACGACGTCTGCGCAGATGCGATGGAGGACGTCAGCCTGCGCCAACTGCTGCTCGACGAACCGGCGCTGATGGGTGTGGAGAGCATCGAGCTGGATACCGTCAACGTCCGCATCGTCGCCCGGACGCTGCCTGGCAAGCAGTACGAGGTGGGCCGTCGCCTGCGCATCCGGGTGATTGCGGCCTTGACGAAGGCCGGCGTCGTCTCCCAGTCCGAGGCCCAGACGACGTCTGTCGAAGCGATCGCTCATCCTGCGACGGTCGGCGTCGAGGCAGATTCCAGCGGCGAGCCGGGGACGAAGAAATGAATTCCTGGTTCAAGGCACGACTCGGCCGGATGCGGGTCTCGACGCTGGTGCTCCTCGTGGCGTTCATCGCGCTGTTCTGGGTCAACCAGACGTTCCAGCCCGAGCCACCTCCCCAGGTGCCTGCACCGGCGGTCGTGCCGCCCGGTTTCGTGCCCGACCCGAACTACACGTGGGTACCGCGCACGAACGTGCGACGACCCAAGGAGCCGGACGAGACCACGACGACAACGACGACGACCACCACCAGCCCGACGGACACCAGCAGTCCCACCTCACCCACCTCGCCGTCGGAAACCACGCCCACGACCACCGTGGTCGACCCCGACGGCTCCGGACCGCAGTCTCCGACGACCCAGACGATCGTCACGCCGACTCCTGTGACCACCACGCCGGGGGCGACACCGACGACCACACGTCCGGCTGGCTAGCCGGAGCCGTGCTCCCCGCTACACTCGGGCTCCGTGTTGACGTCCGCCCCAGGCAGGAGCCGGGGGATTTCCAGCTCTACGCCCTACCCGCTATGCGGCAGGAGAGCAGAGAGTTGAGGTTCACGGTTCGCAGACTGGCTAGTGCCGAGGTCTCCCCGTGCTGTCACCGCCCGTCCGGCGGCGATGTTGCGTGCAGCGTTCACGTCGGCGTTGCACGGACCCGCGGTGCAAGCTTCGCATTCGAAGACCGCTTGGCTCTTGCGGTTCTCGGGCGCGATGTGCCCGCACGCGCAGCATCATTGCGACGTGTACGTAGCCGGGATCTGCTCGACCCGTCCGAGGGCCTTGTGCTGCAGCCGTGTGGCGAGCAGCCCCCATCCGCTGTCGCGGATCCTGCGGTTGAGGGCGCGCTTTCGAGCGACGTGCTTTCCGGGCTGCTTAAGCGTTCCTCCCGAGCTGCGGGTCATAGCGCGCACGTCGAGTGCTTCGATGCGAACGGTATCGAAGCGTCGCGCGATATCTGTGGTGGTCTTTTCGACCCAGTCCTTGCGGCGGTCGGTCTCACGCGCTCGCAGCCTCGCTATCGCAAGTTGCGTGTGGGCTCGCCGGTTGGACCCGGGCTTTCTGCGACCAAGCCGCTGTTGCAGCACCTTTACTCGCGTCGCCTCACCGTGTGTCAACCCGGGGACGTGAAGCATTTCGCCGGTCGACAATGCCGCCGAAACGACAACACCCCGGTCAATACCCACAACGCTGCCGTCACCTGGACCGACAATCGGGTCAGGTATGTGGGCGAACGCGATGTGCCAGCGTCCGGCGCGATCGCGGGTGACACGGTAGGACTTCACGCGAACGGGAACTGGTCGCGAGATACGGAAGCGGACCCAGCCGACCTTGGGTACCCACACCCGGCCGAAGCGGCGGTTCACACGGCCGATGTGCTGCGGCTTAATGGCGACCTGCCGGAACCCTTCGTGGACGCCGGCTTTGCGCCATGTCGGGCGGCGGTGCGTCCCGGTGAAAAAGTTACGCATCGCCTGGGCGAAGTCACGCAACGCCTGCTGTTGCACCGTTTGGGATCCAGCAGCCAGCCACCCGTACTCGGCGCGGGCAGCAGTCAACTGAGCGCACTGTTGGTGGTATCCGGGCGCGCGCCGTCCTGGCTGCCAGTGCTGTTGTTGCTCGACGGCCAGATTCCACACAAACCGGGCATCGCGGCAGTGCGCTGCCAAGGCCGCCGTCTGCTCAGTGGTAGGAAGAAGCCGGTAACGCGCCATGCCATGAAGCTAGCCACGACCACCGACAAGTCACCGAAAGGAGAGTCGGGGTTTCCTCCGCTGGCCTTAGCCAGGGACTCAGACGCCGCAAGTATCCGATGATGATCACCCTCGACCATGTCTCGAAGATGTATAAGACGTCGGCGCGACCCGCGCTCGACAATGTGTCGGTCAAGATCGACAAGGGTGAGTTCGTCTTCTTGATCGGACCATCGGGTTCGGGCAAGTCGACCTTCATGCGCCTGCTCCTCGCCGAGGAAACACCCTCATCAGGGGATATCCGGGTGTCGAAGTTCCACGTCAACAAGCTGGCCGGCCGGCACATCCCCGGCCTGAGGCAGGTGCTGGGCTGTGTGTTCCAGGACTTCCGCCTGCTGCAGCAGAAGACGGTGTTCGAGAACGTCGCCTTCGCGCTGGAGGTCATCGGGAAACGCTCGGAGGTGATCAACCGGGTGGTGCCCGATGTGTTGGAGATGGTCGGTCTGTCGGGTAAGGCCAATCGGCTGCCCAATGAGCTTTCCGGCGGCGAACAACAGCGGGTGGCCATCGCCAGGGCCTTCGTCAACCGGCCGCTGGTGCTACTGGCCGACGAGCCCACCGGGAACCTGGATCCCGAGACCAGCAACGACATCATGGATCTCCTCGAGCGCATCAACCGCACGGGCACGACCGTGGTGATGGCCACACACGACCATCACATCGTCGATTCGATGCGCCAGCGCGTCGTCGAGCTGGAATTGGGCAGGCTGGTCCGCGATGAGCAGCGCGGCGTCTACGGAATGGACCGCTAGTGCGCTTCGGATTCCTCATCAATGAGGTCCTCACCGGGTTTCGTCGCAATGTGACGATGACGATCGCGATGATCCTGACCACCGCGATCTCGATCGGCCTGTTCGGTGGCGGCCTGCTGGTGGTGCGGTTGGCCGACCAGTCGCGGGACATCTATCTCGATCGCGTGGAGAGCCAGGTCTTCCTGACCAACGATGTCTCCGCCAACGACCCCACGTGTGACGCCGATCCATGTAAGGCACTGCGGAAGCAGATCGAGGACCGCGACGACGTGCGCTCGGTGCGGTTCCTCAACCGCGACGACGCCTACGCCGACGCGGTGAAGAAGTTCCCGGAGTTCAAGGAGTTCGCCGGTCAGGACGCATTCCCGTCGTCGTTCATTGTCAAGCTCGAGGACCCTGAACAGCATCAGAAGTTCGACGAGGCGATGATCGGCCAGCCCGGGGTGCAACAGGTCCTCAACCAAAAAGTGTTGATCGACCGGCTTTTCGCCGTTCTCGACGGTGTCCGCAACGCCGCGTTCGCAGTGGCCTTCGTTCAGGCGATCGGCGCGATCCTGCTGATAGCCAACATGGTTCAGGTGGCCGCCTACACCCGCCGCACCGAGATCGGGATCATGCGCCTGGTCGGAGCCAGCCGCTGGTACACCCAGCTGCCGTTCCTGGTCGAGGCGATGCTGGCGGCGTTCGTCGGCGTGATCATCGCGATCGTCGGCCTCATCCTGGTCCGCGCCCTGTTCCTGGAAAGTGCGCTCGACCAGTTCTATCGGGCCAATCTGATCGCCAAGGTGGACTATGCCGACGTGCTGTACTTCAGCGCACCGTGGATGTTGTTCCTCGGCTTGGCGATGTCGGGTGTCACGGCCTATATCACGCTGCGGCTGTACGTCCGAAGATAGCCTCCAAAGATAGCCATGGCCAAGAAAGCCGACCCGACGAGGTCAGCCAACAACAAGATCGTCGCGACGAATCGCAAAGCGCGGCACAACTATTCGATCCTGGAGACCTTCGAAGCCGGCGTGGCTCTGGTGGGCACCGAGGTGAAGAGCCTGCGTGACGGGCAGGCATCGCTGGCGGATTCGTTCGCCACCGTCGACGACGGCGAGGTGTGGCTGCGCAACCTCCACATCCCGGAGTATCACCACGGCAGCTGGACCAATCACGCACCGAGGCGCAATCGCAAACTCTTGTTGCACCGCAGCCAGATTGACAACCTGATCGGGCGGATCCGCGATGGCAATCTCACGTTGGTCCCGCTGTCGCTCTACTTCTCCGATGGCAAGGTGAAGGTCGAGCTGGCGTTGGCTCGCGGTAAGGAAGCGCGCGACAAGCGGCAGGATATCGCCAAGCGGGATGCCCAACGCGAGATCAGCCGCGAACTCGGTCGCCGGGCCAAGGGCATGACCTGATCGGCTTCGCCGCCGCGCTGCTTGCTGCGCTCGGTTACGGCATAAGCGATTTCGTGGGTGGAATCGCCTCGCGTCATGTCGCCGCGTTGCGGGTGGTCGTCGTCTCCTACCCGGTGGCGCTGATCCTGCTCACGATCGTCGCGGTGCCGGTCGGGGGAGAGCTCTCCGCCGCTGCGGTGGGGTGGGGGCTGGCTTCCGGTGTGGCGCAGGCGTTCGGGGTGTGGTGGTTCTACGCGGCGTTGGGGGCGGGTCCGATCTCGGTGGTCTCGCCGCTGACGGCGATCCTGGTCGCCGGTATCCCTGTCGGTGTCGGGTTGTCGTTGGGTGAGCGACCGGGTCTCATCGCGGGGGTGGGTGTGGTCGTGGCGTTGGTCGCGGTGGTGCTGGTGAGCCGGGAGGCCACCGACGAGGACGTCACCCCGCACAAATTCACGGCGAAGGTGGCCTGGTTGACGGTGGGCTCCGGCGTCGCGTTCGGAATGAACTTCGTGCTTCTCGACCAGGTGCCCGTCGAGGCCAAGCTGTGGCCCCTGGTACTCGGTCGGCTTGCGGCGACCGCGATCGTGCTGCTGGCGGCGGTGTTCACCGCCAACCTCGTGCTGGAACGGGGCGTGCCGTTGCGACTGGCGCTCACCGCGGCGGTGCTCGACGCCGCGGCCAATGTCGCCACCTTGCTGGCGTTGCAGTCCGGGATGCTGTCGCTGGCCGGCGTGTTGATCGCCCTGTATCCGGCGGCGACGGTCTTGCTGGCCATCGTGGTGTTGCGCGAGCGGGTCACTCGCTGGCAGGCGGTCGGCATGGTGTCAGCGCTCGCGGCGGTCGGGATGATCGCAGCTGGCTAAGTCGTGTACGAAGTTTGCTCAAATAGGGCATCATTGCACTAGGTTTCGCGAGATAGCGGGATGAAATGAACCGGGTGTCGGGCACGGGCAGTCAGCTGCGCCTCGGATTGTTTGCCGGGGTCCTGGTGCTGCTGTGTGTCAATGCGCTGGCTCTGTGGGGTGAATCGACGGCACGCCAGGTACATTTCGCACTCCTCTCCATCACCGGCACGGCTGTGGTGGTCTGCGGGCTGGCGGTGGCATGGCGGGTGACCGGCGTCGCGCGGACGTGGCGACTGCTCGTTGTCGCCACGATCGCGAGCCTTCTTGTCGGGGAAGCGATCTGGTGGTCGAGCCGTGCCACCGCCGGCGGCACCGCGCCCTGGCCGGCCGTCGTCGCG
>CAZOIX010000011.1:0-17611 GCA_964579685.1 uncultured Mycobacterium sp. | reverse complement strand
CATCAGCACAGGATCAGCCCCGGTGACCGCACCGGCACGGTAGCTGGCGATCGGTCGAAGCCCCATCGCCAGGGCATTCTCGGCACCCATCACCAACAGCGCGGCGGCACCGTCGGAGATCTGCGACGAGTTACCCGCATGGATGACACCGTCCTGCTTGAACGCCGGTTTGAGACCGGCCAACTTCTCCACGGTGCTTCCCCGCCGCACCCCCTCATCGGCGACGACGGGCTCGCCGTCGGTGAACACGGGCATGATCTGGGTCTCGAAGGCGCCGTTGTCCTGTGCGGCGGCAGCCAGTTCGTGTGAGCGCACCGAGTACTCGTCGAGGCGGGTTCGCGAGAAGCCCCACTTCTGGGCGATCATCTCCGCGGAGATGCCTTGGTTGAACGAGAAATCGGCATACCGCTCAAGGACTTTGGGGCCATACGGCATACCGCTGGCCCGCGCCGCCCCGAGCGGAACACGGCTCATCACCTCGACGCCGCCCGCGACGACGACGTCTTGTTGACCCGACATCACCGCCTGGACCGCAAAATCGAGTGCCTGCTGGCTGGAGCCGCACGCTCGGTTGACCGTGGTGCCAGGGATGTGCTCGGGCCAGCCCGCGGCGAGCACCGAATAGCGGCCGATATTGCTGGACTGATCGCCCACCTGGGAGACACAGCCCCACACCACATCGTCGACGATCTCGGGGTCGACGCCCGCCCGCTCCATCAGCGCGTTGAGGACGATCGCGGACAAGTCTGCGGCGTGCATGTCCGACAATCCGCCGTTGCGCTTCCCGACAGGGGTGCGCACCGCCTCCACGATGACTGTTTCGCGCATGGTCACTTCTCCGATCTGGGTACTGCCCATTGGCCGGTGAACGCCGGGTCGCGCTTCTGCGCGAACGCGGAGTACGCCTCCGTCGAGTCTGCAGTGGCGAAATTGCCCGGTTGCGCTCGGGCCTCGTTGGCCAGCGCCTCCCGTAGTGTCACGCTCGCGCCGTCATTGAGCAGCGCCTTGCTCTGCGCCAGCGCGACAGGCGGCCCCGCCGCGAGTCGACCCGCCAATTCCGTGACAAACGCGTCGATCTCGGCGGCCGGCTTGATCCACGTGACCAGGCCAAGCGACCGCGCCTCATCGGCGCCGATCATGTCGGCCAGCAGCACCAACCGCTTGGCCTGCTGCAGACCGACGAGTTTGGGCAACAGCCACGACCCGCCGAGATCGACCGAAAGGCCGCGCTTGGAGAAGATCTGGCAGAACCTGGATTCGGGCGTCGCGACGACGAAATCGCACCCCAGCGCAAGGTTCCAGCCTGCGCCGACGGCCACACCGTCCACCTTCGCGATGGTGGGGACGGTCAGTTCGTGCAATGCGAGTGCGACTTCGCTGAGCCGCCGCAGCTTGTGCCGCGGGTGAATGTCCTCGCCGGTGGAGATGTCCGCACCGGAGCAGAACGCCCCGCCTGCACCCGTGATCACCAACGCCCGTAACTCGGTGTCTCGTGCGGCGTCGCGCAGCGCATCGGCCAACTCTTCCCACAACCGCGCGTTGAGCGCGTTCTTGCGATCGGGCCGGTTCAGCGTGAGTGTGCGAACACCCTGTTCGTCCCTGATGAGCAATACCTGTTCTTCGCTCACGGGTACGCCTGCCCGATCACACCGTCGGCACGAAGCCGGTCGATTTCGGCTGCGGTCAAGCCCAATTCGCCAAGCACGGCGTCGGTATGCTCGCCCAGTCCGGGCACGGCACCCATCGGCTGCGCGAATCCACTGATCACCGGCGGTGGTCGCAAAGCCTGAATGTCGCCCGCCGACGTGCCGACTGTGCGCCAGCGGTCGCGCGCGCTCAGTTGAGGATGCGCAACCACCTCGCTGGGCAGGTTGTAGCGCGAATTGCCGATGCCCGCGGCATCGGCGATCTTCTGGATATCGGCCAGGTCATGTTGGGCGCACCAGGAACCGATGGCCTCGTCCAGGATGCCCCTGTGCTCGCAGCGGCCGGGATTGGTGGCGAACCGCGGGTCGTCGGCGAGGTCGGGCCGATCGATGATCTCGCGGGCGACGCGCTGCCACTCCCGGTCGTTCGTCGTCCCGAGCACGACGGTCTGACCATCGCGGGTCGGGAATGCGCCGTAGGGCGCCACGGCGGGTGATCCGACGCCGAGCGGTTCCTGATTGATGCCCGAATGCTGTGTGTAGGTGAGCGCGTAGCCCATCACGTCGGTCATCACATCGAACAGGCTCAGTTCGACGGACGGGGCCGCGGCGTCCTCGGGCCGATTCGTGCGCGCGAATAACAGCGCCAGGATCGAGATCGCGGCGTACAACCCCGTGGTGAAGTCGGCCATCGCCGGCCCGGGCTTGGCGGGCATCCCGGGATAGCCGGTGACGGCGCAGGAGCCCGATTCCGCTTGCACCAGAAGGTCATACGCGCGCTTGTGCGAGATGGGTCCACCCGGTCCGTAGCCGTCGATCTCGACGGGAATGACGTTGGGGTGGCGCTGAGCCAAGTCGGCGGCGGAGATGCCCAACCGGGCAGTGGATCCCGGTGCGAGGTTGGAGACGAAAGCGTCGGCGCCGTCGAGAAGTCGGTGCAGCAGCTCCAGCCCCTGAGGCGATTTCGTGTTCAGGGTGACCGACTCCTTGCCTCGGTTGCACCACACGAAGTGCGCCGCAAGGCCACCGGGACCGTTGACGACATCGTCGTAGGCGCGGGCGAAGTCGCCGCCGTTGGGATTCTCCACCTTGATCACGCGTGCACCGAAGTCCGCAAGAACGCGGGTACACATCGGGGCGGCTACAGCCTGCTCCATCGCAACGACCGTGACACCGGCCAGTGGCGCAGTCACATGACCATGCCGCCGTCGACCGGCAGCACCTGTCCGGTGATGTAGGACGCCGCGTCGGATGCCATGAAGACGAACGCGCCCGCCACCTCCTCCGGCCCGGCCCATCGCTTCAGCGGAATGCGATTCATCATGTTGGCCGCGAATTTCTCGTTGGTGCGAATGGTCTCGGTCATCGGCGTCGCGGCAAGCGGCGCAAGGGCATTCACCATGATGTTCTTCGCCGCCAACTCTCGGGCGAGTGACTTCGTGAAACCGATCAGCCCGGCCTTGGCGGCGGAGTAGTTGACCTGGCCCAGAGTGCCGGTGAGACCCGCCGCCGATGTGACGTTGATGATGCGACCCGTGCCGTCGGTCGGCATGTGCGCCAGCGCGGCCTGCGTACAGTGGAACGTACCCATGACGTGGATGTCGAACGTCAACCTGAACGTCTCGTCGGTCAGCTTGGGAAACATCGCGGGCGAGGTGACGCCGGCGTTGTTGACCAGAATGTGCAGCGCTCCCCCGCCCAGTCCCGCGGCCTGCGTGGCAGCGGCATCCGCGGCCGCGCGATCGGTGACGTCGAGTCCGCATGAGTCGGCCTTGCCGCCGTTGGCGCGAATGCGTTCTGCCACTTCCGAAGCCGCGTCGGCATTGATATCGGTGACGAGCACCGCAGCGCCGGCGTCGGCCAGCGCTGCGGCGACCGCGGCCCCGATACCGCCGCCTGCGCCCGCGCCGGTCACCAACGCCGAGCGGCCGGTGAGATCGAAGTAGCCCATCAGTAGCTCCTCGGCATTCCGAGCACGTGCTCGCCGAGGAAGTTCAGGATCATCTCCTGGCTGACCGGGGCGATCTTCATCAGCCGCGACTCGCGGAAGTAACGGGACACGTGGTACTCCTCGGAATAGCCCATCCCGCCGTGCAGCTGCAACGCGCGGTCGGCGGCGCCGAATCCGGCGTCTGCACACAGGTATTTGGCGGTGTTCGCCTCGCGGCCGCACGGCTTTCCGTTGTCATACAGCCACGTGGCCTTGCGCAGGACGAGCTCGGCGGCGTCCAGGCGCGCGAGCGAGTCCGCCAACGGGAACTGCAGACCCTGGTTCATGCCGATGGGGCGATTGAACACCACCCGATCGTTGCCGTACTTGACCGCCTTCTCCAACGCGACGCGCCCGATGCCCAGCGCCTCGGCGGCAATGAGCATCCGCTCCGGGTTGAGCCCGTCGAGAATGTACTTGAAGCCTTTGCCTTCCTCGCCGACCCGGTCGGACACCGGCACGACGAGGTCGTCGATGAACACCTCGTTGCTGCTGACGGCGTTGCGGCCCATCTTCTTGATCGGACGGATGTCGACATGGTCGCGGTTCAGATCCGTCAGAAACAGCGTCATGCCGTCGGTCTTCTTGGTGACCTCGTCGAACGGCGTGGTCCGGGTGAGCAGCAGGATTTTCTCAGACTCGAGCGCCTTGGAGATCCACACCTTACGGCCGTTGATCCGATACGTGTCACCCTCGCGTTTGGCAAACGTGGTGATGCGCGAAGTATCCAGTCCCGCACCGGGTTCGGTGACGCCGAAGCACACGTGCAGGTCGCCATCGACGATGCGCGGCAACGTCGCGGCCTTGAGTTCGTCGGACCCGTGTTTGACGACGGGCTGCATGCCGAAGATGGTCAGGTGAATCGCGCTGGCGCCGTTCATCGCCGCGCCTGACCGCGCCACCTCTTCCAGCAACAGGGTGGCTTCGGTGATGCCCATCCCGTGTCCGCCGTACTCCTCGGGGATGGTCATGCCCAACCAGCCGCCCGAGGCGATCGCGTCGTAGAACTCCTGCGGAAACTCATGCGCAAGGTCCTTGCGCATCCAGTACTCATCGTCGAACTTGCTGCACAGCTCAGCGACCGACTCACGGATGATGCGCTGATCCTCGGTCAGCTCGAAACTCATACCGTCGGACACGTGTTCTCCTGTCGATTGCACAGCGATTTTGGCGTGCTCAGTCACACTGAGCGGTACCACGCACGCCGAACTCGCTCCTGAATCAGTCCTTATTGCCGGTCAGTTCCTTGGCGTTGGCAGCGAAGTCCGCGAAGTTGGCGCCTGTCTTCTCCTTCTTCGACAACGCCTGCACGCTGACGTCGTGGCCTTCGGCGGCCTTGCGCAGCGCGCCGACGGTCGCCTGCTCCTTGGTGATGTGGGTGAACGGATCCCAGTGGTACCAACGCATCGCGTTCTCGTAGGTCATCTTGTTGATCTCGACATCGGGAACGTTGTGCTCGGAGAGGACCTCGTCGAGCTGTTCGGGCGCGCCCGGCCACATCGAGTCCGAGTGCGGGTAGTCGGCTTCCCAGCAGATGTTGTCGATACCCACATCGTTACGCAGAGCAACCCCAACATGATCGGAGATGAAACAGGTCAGGAAGTGATCGCGGAACACCTCTGAGGGCTTCTGCTTGCCGAAGTCCTGGCCCGTCCACGTCGAGTGCATCTCATAGGTGCGATCGGCGCGCTCGAGGAAGTAGGGAATCCAGCCGGTGCCGCCCTCGGACAGCGCGATCTTGAGATCGGGATACTCCTTGATCGGCCGCGACCACAACAGATCCGCCGCCGCCTGCACGATGTTCATCGGCTGCAAGGTGATCATCACGTCCATCGGCGCGTCCGGGGCGGTGATCGCCAGCCGGCCCGAAGACCCGATGTGCACGTTGAGCACCGTGTCGGTATCGACCAGCGCGTCCCACATCGGCTTCCAGTAGTCGAAGTCGTGGAAGCTCGGATAACCCATCGCCGCAGGGTTCTCGGTGAACGTCAGCGAATGCACCCCCCGCTTGGCGTTGCGCCGGATTTCCTTGGCGCATGCCTCGGCGTCCCAGATCACCGGCAGCGTCATCGGGATGAACCGGGCCGGGTAGGCGCCGCACCACTCCTCGACATGCCAGTCGTTGTAGGCCTGCACCAGCGCCAGCGAAAATTCCTGGTCCTCGGTGGCGAACAACCGGCCCGCGAAACCCGGGAACGACGGGAAGCACATCGAGCCCAGGATGCCGCCGGCGTTCATGTCCTTGACGCGCTCGTCGACCTGGTAGCAGCCCGGCCGGATCTCATCCAGACCCTGGGGCTCCAGTCCGTACTCCTCCTTGGGCCGGCCCGCCACCGCGTTCAACGCCACATTCGGGATCACGATGTCACGGAACTGCCAGGTGTCACTGCCGTCAGGGTTGTGCACCAACCGCGGCGCCTCATCCAGATACTTCTTCTGCAGATGATTCTTGAACATGTCCGGCGGTTCGACGATGTGATCATCAACGCTGATCAGGATCATGTCTTCTTTGTTCATGCCTGCTTCCCTCCGTCGAAATCCTCGGTGACACCAACAGTAGTTACCCAGTGGTGTTCTCTATCTGAGGAAACTAGCTTCTCTTGCCGCGAGAATCAATGTCCGAGCACACCCGCATGGCCCTCTTGCAGCACCGTTGGAACCCAAGTGGCAGCGCTTTGACCGGCACATCTGGGAGCCGGGATTGACCATCTGCGAGAAAGGTGGAAATCTATTGGCGAAATATGAGAATCTAATTCTCGTGAACGAGAGGAAGCAGCCCGTGCGTCTGCCCCCGCTGCCCGCGGATCAGTGGGACGACGCTGTCGACCAAGCGCTGGCAGTCATGCTCCCCAAAGAGCGGCGCAACCCCGACAAGGCGAGCAACATCCTCTCGACCTTCGTCCGTCACCCCGCGCTGACCAAAGAGTTCCTGAAGTTCAACGTCCACCTGCTGTTCCGGTCGACCCTGCCGCCACGGCTACGGGAACTCGCGATCCTGCGGGTCGCGCATCGCACCGGCTCGGAGTACGAGTGGGGGCAGCACGTCAGGATGGGCCGTAACGAGGGGCTCACCGACGACGACATCGCCGCCGTTCAGCGCGGCGAAGCAGCCGACGACTTCGACCGCGCGGTAGTGGCCGGGGTGGACGAGCTGATGGACGAATTCGAACTGTCGGACCACACGTGGGCCGCATTGAGCGAACGGTTCGACGAGCGACAACGGATGGACTTCGTCTTTCTCGTCGGCTGCTACATCACCGTGGCGATGGCTTTGAAGACCTTTGGCGTACAACCCGACCAGGAGAGGTAGACAAATCGTGGCATTTTTCAAGAAGCCCGACGTCGGCAGCTGGACCGAGAACTGGCCTGAGCTGGGCACCGCGCCCGTCAACTACGAAGACTCAATCGATCCGGAGCAGTGGAAGCTGGAGCAGCAGGCCATCTTCCGCAAGACCTGGCTGCAGATGGGCCGCGTGGAGCTGATTCCCAAGAAGGGCAGTTACATCACCCGCGAGCTGCCGTCGGTCGGCCCGGGCACGTCGATCGTCATCGTCAACGACGACGACGAAGTCCGCGCCTTCTACAACATGTGCCGCCATCGCGGTAACAAGCTGGTGTGGAACGACTACCCGGGCGAAGAAGTCTCCGGCACCTGCCGTCAGTTTGTCTGCAAGTACCACGCCTGGCGCTACAACCTCAAGGGCGACCTGACCTTCATTCAGCAGGAGCAGGAGTTCTTCGACATCGACAAGGCCGACTATCCCCTCAAGCCGGTGCGCTGCGAGGTGTGGGAGGGCTTCATCTTCGTCAACTTCGACGACAATGCGGTCTCGCTCGAGGAGTATCTCGGTGAGTTCGCCGAGGGTTTGAAGGGTTATCCCTTCCACGAGATGACCGAGCACTACAGCTACCGCGCAGAGGTCAAGTCGAACTGGAAGCTGTTCATCGATGCGTTCGTCGAGTTCTACCACGCGCCGATCCTGCACATGAAGCAGGCGGAGAAGGAGGAAGCCGAGAAGCTGGCAAAATTCGGTTTCGAGGCGCTGCACTACGACATCAAGGGCGATCACTCGATGATCTCGTCGTGGGGCGGTATGAGCCCGCCGAAGGACCTGAAGATGGTCAAGCCGATCGAGCGCATCCTGCACAGTGGCCTGTTCGGACCGTGGGACCGCCCCGACATCAAAGGCATCCTGCCCGACGAGTTGCCACCCGCGATCAACCCCGGCAGGCACAAGACGTGGGGCCAGGACTCGTTCGAGTTCTTCCCGAACTTCACCCTGCTGTTCTGGGCGCCGGGCTGGTATCTGACGTACAACTACTGGCCCACTGGTGTGGACACCCATATCTTCGAAGCCGACCTGTACTTCGTGCCGCCGAAGAACCTGCGCGAACGACTGTCTCAGGAACTGGCCGCGGTGACGTTCAAGGAGTACGCATTCCAGGACGCCAACACACTGGAAGCCACGCAGACGCAGATCGGCACCCGCGCCGTCCTCGACTTCCCGCTGTGCGATCAGGAAATTCTGCTACGGCACCTGCATCACACCGCCCACAAGTACGTCGACCGGTACAAGGAGTCGCTGGCGAACGGAAACGGCTCGGCCAACGGCTCGGCGCACGCCGGTGACGCGAAGGCGTCAGAAAGGGACACTGCAAATGTCTAAGCTGCCCGAGGAATTCGCCGATCTCGAGCGGTTCAGCGACTGGTGCCTGCCCACCGAGGAGGAGCGCTACCAGAAGCGGCTGAACTCGACGATGGAAGAGATGCAGGAGCTCTACGATGCGGGAATGGAGCGTCTCGAGGACATCATGGTGTACGTCGACGCACGCTTCCCGCTCAAGGGGATGCCCGACGACGCCAAGGCGCTGGTGCACCTGGGCCAGTCGATCGTCATGGTGAGCTTCCCCGTCGAGGTGTGGAAGCAGCCGCGAGTGCTTGACAGCGGCGCCGCGTACATCAGCCTCATCAAGGAGCCGGTGGTCTAGTGCCTCTGACCCTCAAAGCCGCGGGTCTGCTCGACGTCGATGCCGGGGAGATCGTCCGGCCGGGGGTTGTCCGGATCGACGACAACCGCATCGTCGGAGTCGGCGGTTCCGAGGTGGGCGACGTCGTCGATCTCGGCGATGCCATCCTGCTGCCCGGCTTGATGGACATGGAGGTCAACCTCCTGATGGGCGGTCGGGGCGAAACCCCTGGGCTGTCCCAGGTACAGGACGATCCCGCGACCCGGGTGCTGCGCGCCGTCGGCAACGCCCGGCGCACCCTGCGCGCGGGGTTCACCACGGTGCGCAATCTCGGATTGTTCGTCAAGACAGGCGGTTACCTGCTCGACGTTTCGCTCGGCAAGGCGATCGACGCGGGATGGATCGACGGCCCACGCGTGGTGCCTGCTGGTCATGCGATCACGCCGACGGGCGGCCATCTGGACCCCACGATGTTCGCCGCGTTCATGCCGGGCGCCCTCGAGTTGACAGTCGAGGAGGGCATCGCCAACGGCGTCGACGAGATCCGCAAAGCCGTGCGTTACCAGATCAAGCACGGCGCCGAACTGATCAAGGTCTGCGTGTCCGGCGGCGTGATGTCGTTGACCGGAGAAGCCGGCGCACAACACTATTCGGACGAGGAGCTGCGCGCGATCGTCGACGAGGCGCATCGGCGCGGACTGAAAGTCGCAGCACACACCCACGGTGCGGAGGCGGTCAAGCACGCGGTCGCTTGTGGCATCGACTGCATCGAGCACGGCTTTCTGATGGACGACGAGGCGATCCAAATGCTGGTCGACAACGACCGGTTCCTGGTGACCACCCGCAGGCTGGCCGAGGCGATGGACGTTTCCAGGGCCCCGAAGGAGTTGCAGGACAAGGCCGCCGAGATGTTCCCCAAGGCGCGTACATCGATCAAGGCGGCATACGACGCCGGGGTGAAGATCGCCGTCGGCACCGACGCCCCGGCGATCCCGCACGGTCGCAACGCCGACGAACTCGTCACCCTCGTCGACTGGGGCATGCCGGCCGCCGCGGTGCTGCGCGCCGCGACCGTCGTGGCCGCCGACCTGATCGACAAACCGGACCTCGGCCGCATCGCCGAGGGGTATCTGGCGGACATCATCGCCGTGCCCGGCGATCCGCTCGCCGATATCGCCGTTACACGGGATGTAAATTTTGTAATGAAGGACGGTAAGGTCTTCAAGAATGACGCCATCACGAACTGACGATCTCGTCGAGATCCAGCAGACGCTCGCCAAGTATGCGGTCACCATCACACAGGGCGATATCGACGGGCTGGTCTCCGTATTCACTCCCGATGGCACCTACAGCGCGTTCGGCTCCACCTACACGCTGGCCCGCTTTCCCGAACTGGTGGACGCCGCGCCCAAGGGTCTGTTCATGACGGGCACCGCGCTGATCGACCTCGACCCTGACAATCCGGACGCCGCGACCGGGACACAGCCGTTGTGCTTCATCGAGCACTCCAAACACGACATGCGCATCGGCTACTACAAGGACACCTACGTGCGCACCAAGGACGGCTGGCGGCTGAAGACGCGTGCCATGACGTTCATCCGGCGCAGCGGAGAACACGACTCCGGCCGCCCACACGCGATCGGCCGGCCGGAGGCGGGATGACCAGCGATCTGACGGCCGGCACCGGGTTCGCGAGCGTGGCCGATTTCCGGTCGCAGTTGGTCGCGTGGCTGCAGAGCCATGATCTGACCCCACCGCCGGGCGAGCACTCCCTCGACGCCCATCACGCGCAGCACGCCCGTGTGCTGAAGGAGCTCTATGACGCGGGCTGGATGCGATGGGGCTGGCCCGAATCCGCAGGCGGTCTCGGCGGTCCGATGATCCTGCGCGCGATCGTCGGCGAGGAGGTCGTCGGCCGCCGCCTCGACGAACCAGGGCCGTACTCGATGCTCGAGGTACTGACGCCGACGATGATCGACTACGCCCGACCCGAACTCGCCGCCGAGATGGTGCCGCGGCTGCTGTCGGGCCAGGAAACCTGGTGCCAGGGCTTCTCCGAGCCGGGCTCCGGCAGCGACCTGGCATCTCTGAGTACCCGTGCCGAACAGCGCGGTGACGCATGGGTGATCAACGGTCAGAAGGTGTGGACCAGCTTCGCGCAGTATGCGAAGCGTTGCGTGCTGCTCACCCGAACCGGGCCGGGCCATTCCGGAATCACGGCGTTCTTCGTCGACATGGACAGTCCCGGGATCGATGTCCGCCCACTGCGGACGATGCACGGCGTCGACGAGTTCTGTGAGGTCTATTTCGATGACGTGACCGTGCCCGCCGATCGCATGCTGGGAAACCCCGGCGACGGTTGGCAACTCGCGATGGACCTGCTGCCCTATGAACGCTCGACCTGCTTCTGGCAGCGCATCGCCTACCTGTACGCACGCTTCGACGGGCTGATCGGAGAAGTCAAAAACCTCGGCCAGGCGGCGGATTCGGAGCTGGGCGAGGCGTATCTCGCGCTGCACACGTTGCGCTGCCGGTCTCGGGCCACCCAGCTTCGGCTGGCCGAGGGCAACAAGCTGGGCGCGGACACCTCGATCGACAAGGTGTTGTTGGCCGGCGCCGAGCAGCGGCTCTACGATACCGCGCACGATCTGCTGCCCGGTGTCATCGAGCTCGATGACACCGAATGGCGCACCGAGTACATGTATTCCCGGGCGGCCACCATTTACGGCGGGACCGCGGAGGTACAGCGCAACATCATCGCCCGCCGACTCCTCGACCTCGGGAAGGAGTGACCGTGGCCGAACAAACCAGTCAAGAATGGGACGCCGAATCGCTCGAACTGCTCGAAGACGGTCTGCGCAAGACGATGCTGTCGAGTTCAGGTCCCGAACTCGACGCCGCGCTGGCCGAGCTGGGCTGGGCCGAAATGCTATCGGACATGTCCGAGGTGGCGATACCCCTGGTGTTCCGGCTGCTGGGCGAAACCGGTTCGCACGCTTCGGTTCTCAACGACGTCGTGCTTCTCGCCTCCAGCCCCGACGAAGGCGCGACCCCCGCCCTGCCGTACGCAGGCGGTGGCTGGGTGGTGTGGGACTACGCCGCGGCAGAGGACAGCTCGGCGTTGGGCGGCCTGCCATTGCACGCGGTCGAAGAGGGCGGGCACCCGCGGCTGCCCGACGCCCGTCGCGCAGTGGGCTGGTGGCTGGTCGGTTCGGCACGGGCGATGCTGTCACTGGCCCGCCAGCATGCGCTGGACCGGGTGCAGTTCGGCCGGCCTATCGCGTCTTTCCAGGCGGTCCGCCACCGGCTGGCCGATACGCTGGTGGCGATCGAAGGTGCTGAGGCGACGCTGAGCCTGCCCGGCGATGACAACCCCGATCTGACCGCGCTGCTGGCCAAGGCCGCCGCCGGCAAGGCCGCACTGACCGCGGCCAAACACTGCCAGCAGGTGCTTGCGGGCATCGGCTTCACCGCCGAGCACGAGCTGCACCACCATATCGAGCGCGCCCTGGTCCTCGACGGGTTGCTCGGCAGCTCAAAGGAACTCACGCGCAGGGCGGGGGCCGGCTTGCGCGCCCGCGGTTCCGTGCCCCGCCTCGCCCACCTCTAGCCGGCACGCGACAAGCCCACGCGACAAGCTCGCGAGCGTGCGTGTTTGCACACGACGCGCCGCCGAAATTCGGCACTCTGCGCACCCCCACGCCGGCGTCACCGTGCACAATCGCGTGGTTATCCACAACTTGAGCTCGACGGCGCCCATGCGTAGCTGACCACATCGATCATCGTCGCTGTGAATGAAGCGCTACAGCGACTATTCGAAGCACAGCGCGGGGTGGCTACCAGTGGTCAGATCCTCGCCGTCACTTCGCGATACGAATTCGAGACAGTTCTCAAGAGCAGATACATCGAGCGGATTTGGCAGGGCGTCTACTGCCTCGGTGAGCCCTCAGAACAGTTGCGACTGCGCGGACTCGACTTGTCCTGCGGCACCACTGTCGCGGTGTGCCTTGGCACCGCGGCGGCGACGTTCGGTTTCGATACCGAACAAGCCGCCGATCTCCATGTGCTGAATCCGGCGGGTCACCAGCTGAGACCGGCAGACGGTCTCGTGGTGCATCGCCGGGACGGCGCCCCGCTTGTGCAAACGAGCGAACGGCCGGCGACGTCGCCCGCGTGGACGGCTGTTGAAGTGGCACGGACTCTACGACGTCCGCGTGTACTGGCCACTCTCGATGCCGCACTGCGGTCCAGCGCGTGCACTCGTGGCGAGATATGGTGTGCTGCAAAGCAACAGGCGGGACGTCGTGGCATTGTGGCGGTTCGCGACCTGCTCCCCCTGGCTGATCGACGGGCAGAATCGCCCATGGAGAGCGAGGTGCGCCTCGCGATGATCGATGGTGGGCTACCGATTCCGGAATTGCAGTTCGAGGTCGTCGACGGTAACAACGAACTACGGCGGTTGGACTTCGCATGGCCGCAGCATCGCGTCGCTGTCGAGTACGACGGGATCGACTGGCACAGCGAACCGGACGCCCTGCGCAACGATCGCCGTCGTCACCTCGCGCTGCAGGATGTCGGTTGGATCGTCATTCCGATCGTCTCGCACGATGTCCGGCGTCGGCCATGGGACTTCGTGGCACGCGTCGACCGCCATCTACGTCACGCTGGAGCGGCGTGAGTGTGCACGGACCGTTGAAATTCCGCGGCGTGTCGTGTGCAAACACGCACGCTCGCGGGGAGGGGCTACTTGATGTTGGCCTTCATGTCGTCGAGGTTGACCAGCACGGGCCAACCGCTCACGCTCAGTGCGTTGCCATGGCCCGTCTGGTGGATGTCGAACACCGATTGCACGGCGGCGTAGAAGCCCTGGACGTCGAGCGTCTGGTTCACGGCGCGTTTGGCCTGACGCAGAGCGAAACTCGGCATCTTGGCGATCTGCTCGGCCAATGCCCTGGTCTCGCTGTCGAGATCGTCCCGCGGCACGACCCGGTTCACCATTCCGGTGCTTGCGACCTCGTCGGCCGTCATTGCACGGCCCGTGAAAAGGATCTCCTTGGCTTTGCGCGGTCCCAGTTCCCAGGTATGGCCGTGGTATTCGACTCCGCCGATGCCCATCAGCACCACCGGATCGGAGAACAGCGCATCGTCGGCCGCGATGATCAGGTCGCAGGGCCAACACAGCAGCAGACCCCCGGAGATACAGCGGCCCTGCACGGCGGCGATCGAGGGCTTGGGCACGTTGCGCCATTTCAAGGTGTACTCGAGATAGCGCCGGTGCTCGTGGGAAATGATGAACTCCAGCGTGATCTTGTCCGGTACGGGCCCGCCGCCCCGCAGATCGTGCCCGGCCGAGAAGTGTTTTCCGTTGGCGCGCAGAATGATCACCGCGACGTCATTGTCCTCGGCCGCCCGGGTCCACGCGGCATCCAGCTCATCGAGGAACTCGATGTTCTGGGCGTTGGCCGCCTCGGGCCGGTTCAGGGTGATGGTCGCGATCTTGTCGGCGACTTCGTATTCGATGTACACGTCGGTTCCTAATTGCGGGGTAGGCCCAGCAGTCGCTGGGCGATGATGTTGCGTTGAATTTCGGACGTACCGCCCGCGATGGTCCCGCCGAAGGTACGGGCATAGCGCTCGAACCAGGCCGAGCGGTACAGGTCGAGATGGTGCGCGCTGTAGCGCCCGGAGAAGCCCGGCGAGGCGAAGGCGTCGGGGCCCGCGGCGGCCAGTGCATGCTCGGCCGCCATCTGCGAGCATTCCGAACCCAGCAGCTTGAGCACCGACATGGCCGACGGATCCTCCTCGCCCCGCGAGGCTTTGGCCAACGCCACCGATCCCAGCAGGCGAAGCGCCTGGTTGTCCATCACCAGCGTCGCGTACCTGTCGCGATCAAGTGTCGAGGACGGCCGCCAGTCCTCGACGAGTTCCTCCAGTCGGTCGGCATAGCTGAGCCACAACATGTTCCGTTCATGGCCAAGTGATCCGTTCGCCACCATCCAGCCCTCGTTGAGCGGCCCGACGAGGTTCTCGGCGGGCACTCGCACGTCGTTGAAGAAGACCTCGTTGAAGTCCACGTCGGCCTCATCGCACATCGAGGCGAACGGGCGGCGCACCACGCCGGGCAGGTCGGTCGGGATCATCAGCACGCTGATCCCCTTGTGCTTGGCAGCTTTCGGATCAGTGCGAACAAAAGTCAGCAGCAGGTCGGCGTCGTGGGCGCCCGAGGTCCACACCTTCTGACCGTTGACCACGAACTCGTCGCCGTCGACCTCGGCACGGGTGCGCAACGACGCGAGGTCGGATCCCGCGCCCGGCTCACTCATTCCCAGCGAGGCGGTCATTTCGGCGCGCAGGATCGGGACGGCCCAACGACGCTGCTGCTCGGGCGTCCCGAACGAGATCAGCGATGCCGAGATGATGCCGACACCCTGCGGATTGAAAGTGAGGTAGCACCGGCGGCGTGCCAGTTCCTCCTGGTGGACGTACTGCTGCAGAATCGTGGCGTTGCGGCCGCCGAACTCCGGCGGATAGCCGGGCAGCAGCCAGCCGTTGTCGAACATCAGCCGCTGCCAACGGCGGGCCCAGTCCGGAACGTGGCTACTGGATCCCGAGCGATCGAGTGCGTCGGCGTCGGTGGGCAGATGCTCGTCGAGGAACGCGACGAACTCCGCACGGAAGGCTTCGACGTCCGCGTCGAAGGTCAGCTGCACGGCACTCCCGACGGATCAAAATTTTGGTAAGACTACTGTTACCAGTAAAAGGAGAATACTATTCTCCACGTGAGAAAGTTACAATCTCTGACACGTTGGCCGCGAGGGGGTCGAGGACCGCAATGGCAAGGCGTTCTCCGGTACAGTCAGTCCATGTTCTCCCTAATCGGACAGCATCCGAGCCGCCGGTGACCATACCCAGCGAAGAACCCGCCTGGAAGCAGCGCGCAGTCGAGCGATCGATCAAAACCGCGAAGCTCCGGGCAGCGCAACGCGTTCAGCGCTTCCTCGACGCCGCTCAGGCGATCATCATCGAAAAGGGCAGCACCGACTTCACCGTACAAGAGGTGGTCGACCGCTCACGTCAATCGCTACGAAGCTTCTACCTGCAGTTTGACGGTAAGCACGAGTTGCTGCTGGCGCTCTTTGAAGATGCCCTGTCCCGATCCGCCGACCAGATTCGCGCGGCCACCAACGGCCCCGACGAACCGATCGAGCGACTGAAGGTCGCCATCCAGCTGCTGTTCGAGTCGTCGCGGCCGGACCCGACGGCCAAGCGGCCGCTGTTCACCGACTTCGCACCACGCCTTCTGGTGTCCCATCCCTCCGAGGTCAAGATCGCCCACGCACCGCTGCTCGCGCTGCTGACCGAGCTCATGGAAGAGGCCAGCGCCGCAGGTCAGCTGCGTGCCGGGATCAACCCCAAGCGAATGGCCGCGATGACGATGCAGACCGTGATGTTCAATGCGCAGTCCAGCGGCGAGGAGTCCGACGACACGGCATCGCACCCCATCACCGCGGACGAAATCTGGGACTTCTGCGCGCACGGATTCACCGCCGGCTAGCCGAACTCCCGAGAACTACGTTCTCGTCGCCGAGAATCTGACTTACACTGGGCGGGTGCCCGACCTCTGGACCGATCTTCTCGATTGCCTGGACATCACCGCATCGTCAACGAGCGAGGGCGACACGGCGGAGTTCGAGGGCCGAAATCAGCAACTCGAGTACCACCGGGTGTTCGGCGGCCAACTGCTGGGCCAATTTCTCCGGATCGCCTCGCTGACGTGCCCGGACAAGACGATCAAATCCCAGCATGCGATCTTCACGCGGGAGGGCCGGGCCGATGAACCCGTCCGTTACCAGGCAATACGCGCCCACGAGGGGCGGTCGTTCGGCGCAGTCACCGTCACCGCCACACAGAGCCGCGGCGTCATCGCGACCGCATCGATCAGCATGCACGCCACCGAAGACGGTCCCGAGCACCAGGAGATCGCAGACGTCGGGCCGGTGCTCGGCCCCGAACACGACGTCCCGCTCGACCTGATCCCCTGGGAGACGCGGGCGGCGGTCGACCTCAACGCGACCACCACCGGCCCTCCGCAGTTCGAGTTCTGGATGCGCACCCCTGCCGTCGACCCCGCACTGGCGCCGGCGCTGGCCGCCTACGCAACGGACCTGACATTGATCGGCACCGCGCTGCGTCCGATCGACGGCGCAGGTCAGCGCGGCAATGGCACGACATTCACCTCTGCTGTCACCTCGCACACGGTGTGGTTCCATCGACCGTTCCGCACCGACGGATGGCTTCTGTTGCGCCAGCACAGCCCCGTGTTGGCGCACGGCAGATCATTTGGTCGCGGCGACGTCCTCACCGAGGCCGGCGTCCTCGTCGCCTCCTACGGCCAAGAGGCGCTTCTCCGGTTCGCGGAACAACAATGAGAAGCTGATTCTTTTAAGCAGAGAGTATAAATTGCCCCAAACGAGTCTGTGGTTGACACCATTGTGGCGCCGATGCCAGAGTTGTGAGACAAAATGCAGCCATTTGTCTTACAACACCCTGGTCCAGCGAGAGGCGACCCGTGACGATCAGCGCTGAAAATTCCGGCGTGCAGGATGCCGCGGCAGCGGACGAGTTGTACTACGACCCGTACAGCGTCGAACTCAACATGAACCCCTACCCGGTGTTCGCCCGCATCCGCGAAGAAGCACCGCTGTACTACAACGACAGGCACGACTTCTACGCGTTGAGCCGCTACGACGACGTCAACAAGGCGCTCATCGACCATGAGACCTTCATCTCCGGCCGTGGTGCGCTACTCGAGATCATCAAGTCCGGCATGGAAATCCCGCCCGGCACACTGATTTTCGAGGATCCGCCACTGCACAACATCCAACGCAATCTGCTGTCGCGGATGTTCACGCCGCGCAAGGTGGCTGCGCTGGAACCACAGATCCGGGAGTTCACCGCTCGCTGCCTCGATCCGTTGGTCGGCAAGGGCAAGTTCGATTTCGTCAAC
>CAZOIX010000010.1:0-17978 GCA_964579685.1 uncultured Mycobacterium sp. | reverse complement strand
GGAGTGCACTTCTGCCTCGGCGCCGCTTTGGCCCGGATGGAGATGAACAGCCTGTACTCCGAACTGATTCCTCGTCTGGAGTCGATCGAACTCGCGGGCGAGCCGGAGCTGGCGGCCACAACGTTCGTCGGCGGCCTCAAGCACCTACCCATTCGGTACTCGCTGCGCTGATCGGCGACTATTTCCTTGCGTGCGTCGCCAGGAAACCGTCGACGGCGGCCTCGGCACACGCACGGTAGTCGAAATCGGCCAGCGTGCTGAGCCTTCCGAGGACCAGTGGACCGATCAGCAGTGCGATCGCCTGCAGGCGGTCGGGCACCTCGATTTCGGCCGCCGCCTGCGGGCTGTCGAAGATGGCGTCGAACGGCACGGAATAGAGCGCAATGATGCGCGCCCGCAACGGGCCTGCGGCATCCGAATCAGCCTGGCGCACATCGGAATAGTCACCGGCATCGGGCCCGGACGCCAGCCAGGTCAACGCGGTGAGCATCGCGGGCACCTCGGCGATCGCCTCGGTCCAACCCTCGACCACCGCGATCAGCTGTTCCCGCAGATCGCCTTGTGCCGGCGGCATCGGCGCAGGGTGCAGAAGACTCATGAATGCCGCACCCAAAAGATCGTTGGCACTGGGGAAATGGCGGTAGAGCGTGGCCCGTGCCACGTTGGCGCTCCGCGTGACCGCGTCGATCGTCACGGCGCTCGGACCCCCCGTTCGCAGCAGCGCAGTCGCGGCCTCGAGCAGACGAGCCCGCGAACGCGCCGGTCGCGGGTCCGTGCCTCCCGAGCTCACACCCGAGACGGTCATCGTTTAGCCGACCTCCTCGCCGGGAACAAGACTGTTGGTCTTGCTACGAGACTGCTAGTCTCAAAACTATCCCTTAGGCGAAGGAGCGCGGTAGTGGTCGCCACCCTCACCCGGTCAGACCAGAATATCGACGCGAATCTGGCGACCCTGTCACGGTTCGGACGCTTCTGGTTGCTCGCGGTCGCCTCCCTTGACGTGCTGCTGGTCATTTCGTCGATGGTGGCACTCAACGCTGCACTTCCCGACATGGCGGTGGCGACCGCCGCCACCCAGACTCAACTCACCTGGATCGTGGACGGCTACACGTTGGTGTTGGCCTGTCTCCTTCTGCCCGCGGGTGCGATCGGTGACCGGTACGGCAGGCGGGGCGCGCTGGTCACTGGTCTGACGATCTTCGCGGTGGCGTCCATCGCACCGGTGTTCCTCGACAGCCCCGTCCAGATCATCCTTGCTCGTGTGGTGGCAGGTGTCGGCGCGGCGTTCATCATGCCTGCGACGTTGTCGCTTCTGACCGCGGCCTTCCCGAAGAGCGAACGCAACAAGGCCGTGGGGATCTGGGCCGGGATGGCGAGTTCGGGTGCCATCGTCGGCTTCATGGGCACAGGTTTGTTGCTGCACGTCTTTTCCTGGCAGTCGATCTTCTATGCGTTCTCCGCGTCGGCCGTCGTACTGATCATCGCTACGTTGACAATTCGGTCGTCCCGCGACGAGACCGCCACGCCGATCGACGGCATCGGGGCGGTGCTGATCGGTTCGGCAGTCGCCGTCTTCGTGTTCGGTGTCGTGGAGGCACCGGCGCGCGGGTGGACACATCCGGTCGTGTGGGGCTGTATGGCAGCCGGTGTTGTGCTGGCGGTGGTGTTCGCCGCGGTGGAGCTGCGACGCCGGCATCCCCTGCTCGACGTGCGGCTCTTCGGCAGACCCGACTTCGCCACCGGGTCGATCGGTATCACCGTCCTGTTCTTCGCCAACTTCGGGTTCTTCTTCGTCGAGATGCAGTACCTGCAACTGGTTCTCGGCTACAGCCCGCTGCAGACGGCGTCCGCCCTCGCCCCACTGGCCGTGCCCATCATGGTCCTGGGCGCGACGATGCATCTCTACCTGCCCAAGGTCGGGCTGAGGACCGCGGTCGCCCTCGGCTTGTTCCTCATCGGCGTCGGGCTTTTCCTCATGCGCTATCTCGATGCGGGGTCGTCCTACCTGGACATCGTGTGGCCGATGCTGATCACCAGCGCCGGAATCGGACTGTGCGTGGCACCGACCACGTCGGCGATCATGAACGCCGTGCCCACCGAAAAGCAGGGTGTCGCTTCGGCGGTCAACGACACCACGCGCGAGGTGGGCGCCGCCGTCGGTATCGCCGTCGCCGGTTCGGTGTTGGCGGCGCAGTACGGCACCGTGCTCTCACCGATGCTGGCCGGCTTTCCCGACCAGATCCGCGCCGGTGCGCTGGACTCGCTTGCCAATGCCCTCGCCATCGCCGACGAGATGGGCCCGCAGGGTGAACATTTGGCCGACCTCGCGACATCCGCTTTCATCGACTCGATGAGCCTGTCACTGCTCGTGCTGTCCATCGTGCTGGCTCTCGCCGCGGTCTTCGTCGCGATCTGGGCCCCTGGCCGTGACGGCCGGCAGTCGGTGATCGCGCGACGACTCAGTGCACGGTGGTCGATGTCAGGCGATGAACTCGGCGGCCCGGTGACCCAGCATGACGATGGTGGCGTGGGGACCCCGGCTGGTGATGGTGGGAAGCACCGAGCCGTCCACCACCCATAGCGCATCGACCCCTCGCACCCGGCACTGGGCATCCACCACCGCGGACCCGTCCCCGTCCCGACCCATCGGTGCGGTACCGCAAAGATGTTGTGACGTCGACCACGAGGCGACCGCCGTTTTCGCAGCCGCACCGGCCAATTCGCGCGCGAGTTCCCCACCGGCACCCAAGGCCCCGACGTCCGTGGGCTCGCTGTCGTACCGATGTTCGATGGCCGGAGGTATGTCCGGGTCGGCGGACACCAGCCGTACCGTGCCACGCGACTGCGGCTGCATCAGGGCCACTCCGATGTGTGGATGGTCGGCCGGATCGTCACGGCGTCCACTCACCATCGCGCCGAACCCCGCCGTATACGGCCTGATTTCGAGACCGTCATCGGTGGTGAGGACGGCCTCCAGCGGAGGTAGCCCATGGGTCTCGGTCCAGTCGACGGGCAGCACCCACTCCGGGTGATCCGACGATGCGGCACCGACCGGGAGATCGATCAGCACAGGAACTCCGGCCCTGCGCAGTACGCCCTGGGGCCCGATACCGGACAGCATCATCAGGTGAGCAGATCCGATTGCACCGGCCGACAGGACAATTCGATCCGCAGTCAGCTCGATTGGCCCGGCGGTTCCGACGCACTCCACTCCTACCGCGCGGCGGCCGACGATTCTGATGCGGGTGACCCTGGTATTGGTCAGCACTGTCAGACCGGTGCGGGACATCGCCGGCTTCAGGTAGGCGCCGCCCGGACCGACCCGGGTTCCTCCGTTGATGTTCAGCGGCACTGCGCCGACGCCTGGCGGCAACGCAGACTCCGGCGTCGATCCGTTGAGATCGTCGATCCACGGATATCCCGCCTCCAGCACGGAATCAACGAAAGTTGCTGTGCAACCGTCGAATTCGGAGACCCGCTGGACCTGAATGGGACCGGCACCACCATGTACCGGACCGTCGAAGTCGAGATCGGTCTCGATCGCGCGGAAGTGCGGAAGAACGTCGGCCCACGCCCACCCCGGCAACTTCCACCCGTCGAAATCCGACGGCAGCCCCCGGCAGAAGTACCCGCCGTTGACCGCCCCGGATCCGCCGACGACTGCGCCCCTGAGAAGATGCGCCCGCCGTTCGGGGTCGCCGGTCAGCAACGTCGGATAGCGCCGGACCACCGAGCTTGCGGTGCCGATCGGCAGCCGCAGGCCGTCGCTGATCTGGGACGACACCAGAGGATCCGACGCTCCCGGCCCCGCTTCGACGACCGTGACCCGGCAGCTCGAATCGGCCGAAAGTCGTTCCGCTAATACAGATCCAGCGCTACCAGCGCCGATGATCAGCACATCGCTGTGCAAGGCGGACTTCAGGTCCGGATCTGAGGCTTGAGCGCGCCGACGTGCCGCTCACGCACGACGCCGGTCCACAATCCCGCACCGTAGGCGATGTCGTCGAGCCGCTTCAGCAGAATGTAGGTGAGCAGACCGACCGGTTTCGTATCGTCGTCGGCTTTGCCGTTGCGGGCTATCCAGTCGACCACGCCGTCGACGATGGCGGCCACCAGCACCACCTGGCGGCATCGTCGCGACAACAAAGCAGCCACGAATGCGACGGGCCAGTAATGCCGGCAGATGGCCGACGCCAGCTGCAGCGCCGCGGCCCACAGGCCGTGGGCGGCCACGACGGCCACTTCCTTCGGTTCGGTGTCGACCGTGGACAGCGACCTCGCGATACGGCGGCCGGTGATCGCGGCCACCACCATGGAGGCCAGGTACCCGATGCCCGAGCCCATCGCCATCAGCATCCACACGACCAGCGTCCAACCCGAGATGACGAGCGGCGCGGTCTTGCCGGGATGCCGGACCGACAGCGGGGCGGCCGATTCCCCGTAGAAAGACTTGCGCGAGAGCCATTCTCGCAATTGTGTGCGGTGGTCGTGGGCCACCAGAGCCACGGGTTCATAGCGCAGGCGGGCGCCCGCCTCGATCAACCGCCAGCACAGATCGACGTCCTCACCGGACTTGAGCGTCTCGTCGAAGCCGCCCAGCTCCTTGAGCGCGGCACTTCGGCAGATGATCGCCGCGCTGGGGACATATGAGACGGTTCCGTAGGGGACCACAGGGGCTTCACGCAGTCCGAGGTCCAGAGAGGACCTCACGGCCTCGTAGCGGGCCACCAGGTTGTCCGGCTCGCGCAGACCGATGATTCGCGGCGCCACCAGCGCCACCGCCGGATCGCAGAAGTGACCCAACAGCGCTTCCAGCCAGCCGCGCCGCGGCACCACGTCGGAATCCAGAAAGGCGATGTAGTCGGTATGGCAGGCCGCCATACCGGTGTTGCGCGCAGCCGCGGGGCCTTTGCTGCGGTCGTGCCGCAGGATCTGAACATCGCTGTACATCTGCGCGAAGTCGGCTTGCTGCACCGGGGTGGCCGAGCCGTCGTCGACCACGATGATCTGCATACCGCGAAGAGCCGCGACGAGCCGGCGTAGGCCAGAAGCATTGTCGCGCACGGGAATAACGACTGTCACATCGCGATGCGACGGCCCTGTGGCCGGCCGCGGATGGGCAACCGTCGCGTCGAGCAGAGTGCGAGCCAGCTGCGCACTGACCGCGTCGTGAACCTCGAGCCGCCCGCCGGTGAGCATGGTCTGCGCCGCGGGAGCCAGCCGCAGCAGACGCGTCGGAGACCCGCCCAGTAACGCCGAGCCCTCCCCGAGGACCTTCACTCGGCGATCCACCTGGACGGCGAACCCGTCGGGCAGCCGTGGTCCCGTCATGTCAGCATCCCGTCTCGGTCAGGCGTCCACCGGGTGATGCGCCGCAAACACCCGTCAACCATCTCTGCAAAGAGGCGCGCGCCCTCCTCCGCGGTCGCAGTGGTGGGGTCACCGAGGATACCCAGGTCACTGACTGCGGCGACACCACCTTGACGCATGGCGGGCATGAGCTGTCCCAGTGGGGCGCTGTTGCCGGGAACCCGCTCGTCAATCCGCACGTCGTGTGGCGAAAGATGTAGCAATACAGAGGTTTCGGTATGTCCGGCGTGAGCATCCGCGTTCGCGGCGCTACACGAGCACCAGCCCACCTCGCGGCCCTCGTACCGGAGCAGGGCGGCGGCGGCGGTGAGCGCCTCCACGTTCCCTCCGTGCCCGTTGACGAAGACGAGCCGCGACGCCCAGCGTGACGCTGACCGGCCGAACTCCACCAGCAGAAGACGCAGGGCAGACGTGCCGATGGAGACCGTGCCGCTGAATCCCTCGTGCTCACCGCTGGCGCCGTATGCGATGGCGGGCGCGACCATCCACTTCGATTCATCTTCGAGCGCGAGCGCCTCGGCCAGCGAGCGGGATACCGCGGCCGCGATGCGAGTATCGGTGTCCAGCGGCAGGTGGGGCCCGTGCTGCTCGATGGACCCGACGGGGATGATCACCGCCGATGACCTGCTCTGCAGCTGCTGCGACGTTGCATTCGCGAGCTCGCCTCCAGAGGTCACCCCGCGATGGTAGGCCGAATTCACCTGGTGTGCGCCAATTGTTGGCGCATGCGCAGCAATTGATTTCCAGAAATTTTCGTGAGCGACAGCCACTCGATCACGTGTGCCCCCTGCGCCCCGTCTGTACCAGGAACTATGCCTAGCCGCCGGGGAGGCGGTCAGCTGACAGGGCCACCGGGCACGCCGAGCGCCCGCGCGAACCCCTCGGGCACCAAGACGTCGTCAGGACAGAGGTCGTGCACAGATGCGTGACCAAGACCCATCAGGGCCGAATCGATGCCGCCCCGCAGAACGTCGAGGACGTTCTCCACACCGGCCTGTCCGTTGGCGGCCAAGCCCCATAGGTAGGCCCGCCCGATCATCACCGCGCGGGCGCCGAGGGCCAGCGCCTTGACCACGTCGCTGCCGCGCCTGATGCCTCCGTCGAGCACCACCTCGACATCGTCGCCGACCGCGGCGGCGATCGCAGGCAGCGCGCGGATCGACGCGGGCGTCCCGTCCAGGTTGTTCCCGCCATGATTGGACACCGAGATGGCCGAAACGCCTGCGTCCACAGCACGTTTGGCGTCATCGACCCGCATAACACCCTTGAGCATGAACGGACCACCCCACAGCTCGCGCAGCCAGGCGATGTCCTCCCAGGTCGGCGGCGGGGTACCCATCCATTCACCGTATGCCGCGAAGAACGGCGGGCCCTCTTCGCCGCGGGCCGCCTGGTTGGGCACCCGCAGGTTCGGCGGCCGCAGCGTCTTACCCCACTGCCACAGCCACCCAGGCCTGGTCAGCCCGGTCGGCAGCATGCGCACCGTTGTGCGCAGGTTCATCTCTTCGGGGATATTCGGGCTGCCCCAGTCCCGGCCGTGCGAGACGCTCCAGTCGGTGGTGACGATCAGGCCGACGGCGCCGGCCTCCCGCGCCCGCTCGACGCGTGCCGCGATCGCATCCCTGCCGCCGAGCCAGTACACCTGGAAGAAGAGTTTCGGATTTGCGGCGATGACCTCTTCGATCGGCTTGCTGGCGAACGACGACAGACCCATCGCGGTGCCGCGCGCCGCGGCGGCGCGCGCGACGGCGTTCTCACCATCCGGGTGGACGGCTTGCACGCCAGTAGGTGAAATCACCACCGGTAGTGAAATATCCTGGCCCATAACGGTTGTCGCAAGATCACGCTTCTCGAGCGCACCGATGACATGCGGCGCGAAGCCAAGCTGGGCGAATGCATCGACGTTGTCGGCGACGGTAACGCCGCGCTCGCTGGCGGCGAGCAGGGCGGAGTACACCGGCTTGGGCAGCCGCCGCTTGGCCCGCTCTTGGGCTGCCGCGACGGTCTCGAACCAGATGTCGGCCATGGGTTACACCGGACTTTCGTTACAGAGTCGTGCAGGAGGCTTGGTCAGCAGCTTCAGCATGACCGGCTGACTGCGCGAGTGGTCGACGCTGGACTTGGGCTTGACTCGGTCACGAGCCAGCGCGGGCGCCCCGTAACCCTCCACGCACTCGGGGTCCGGACCGTCCATCGGCAGCCCGGTGAAGAACTTCGCAGCCATGCACCCGCCCCGGCAGCTGTCGTAGTGGCCGCAGCTGCTGCATGCGCCGGCCGACTGCGGTTCGCGAAGCTCGCGGAAGAGTGGGGCGTTCTTCCATACGTTGTCAAAACCGTTATCGGTCAGAATGTTTCCCGCAAGGAAGCGGTCGTGGATGGCGAACGGACACGCATACACGTCGCCCACAGGATCGATGAGGCAGACCACGCGGCCGGCTCCACACAGATTCAGACCGGCCAGCGCACCGGGCTCGCCCAGCCCGGAAAGATGGAAGAACGAGTCGCCGGTGAGTACGCCGTCCCCCTTGGCCACCAACCAGTTGTAGAGCTGAACCTGCTGCTCCGCAGTCGGGTGCAGCTCGTCCCATACGTCGGCGCCACGACCCGACGGCCGCAGCCGGGTGATTCGCAGCGTGTCACCGTAACGCGCTGCCAGAGCGGCGAAGTCGTCGAGCTGATCGACGTTGTTGCGAGTCACAACCACGGAGATCTTGGCGTCCTTGAACCCTGCTTCGGCGAGGTTCTCCAGCGCCCGGATGGCCATCGCGAAGGAGCCGGATCCGCGGACGGCGTCGTTGACTTCCGCGGTCGCTCCGTCCAGCGAAATCTGGACGTCGACGTAGTCGCTGGCGGCCAGGCGCGCAGCGACCTCGGCGGTGATGCGCACCCCGTTGGTGGAGAACTTCACTCCGACGTGGTGGGCGGTCGCGTAGTCGACGAGCTCCCAAAAGTCCGACCGCACAGTCGGTTCCCCGCCTCCGATGTTCACATAGAACACCTGCATACGCTCGAGCTCGTCGATGATGTCCTTGCACTGCTGTGTGGTGAGCTCGCGCGGATCGCGCTTACCCGACGAGGACAAGCAGTGCACGCACGCGAGGTTGCACGCGTAGGTGAGCTCCCACGTCAGGCAGATCGGCGCATCGAGACCGTGCTCGAATTGTTCGATCAGGCGTGGAACGGGTTGTACGGATGTCATTGCAGCACCAACATTTTCGATTGAGCGAGCACACCGAGCGCGTGAATGTAGGGGGCCTGCTGAGCGTCTTCGACTCCGGCAGCGCGACAGGCGGACCGGACGTCGGGGTGGTCGGCCAGCGAGTTGACCACCTCGACGATCGTCCGGTTCTTCAGAAACGACAGCTTGCGCGTACCGAAGTGATAGAGCAGCGCACCGAACGGCTCGGGCCGCACAGCCACCTGATGGTGGAGCCGCCAGCTGAGGTCGGGGTCGAACGCCGGTTCTTTCACAGCCTCGGCCGCTGTCGAGGTCACGGTCAGTAGACCCCGCACATCCCGTCGATCGACACCTCTTCGACCAGCGTTTCGGTGACCAGCTGATCGCCCGATGCCTCCGCCACAGCGGCCTCTGCTGTCTGATTCGGCTCCACTATCCGCACCTTTCGTTGACACTGTCTCGACAGACTGTGATCGAGATCGCAATAATATGGCATCGAGTGCCAGAATGAAAGCCGGCCCCGAAAAGAGGAGCTCACGTGCATCCAGAGTCCCAGCACCGCGTGGGCCGTCGTCGGTCGACGAGCTGGGACCACATCAGCAACGTGGCGATCGATCTGTTCACCGTCCGCGGGTTCGACGAGGTGAGCGTGGATGACGTCGCCGAGGCCGCAGGCATCGCACGGCGCACGCTGTTCCGCTACTACCCGTCCAAGAACGCGCTGCCGTGGGGCGACTTCGAGGCACACCTGGCCCGAATGCGTGACCTGCTCTCGGCGCTGGACCCCGACGTGGGTATCGACGCGGCGTTGCGCACAGCGTTGTTGGCGTTCAACACCTTCGACGAAGCCGAGACCGCACGGCACCGGCAGCGGATGCGGGTCATCCTTCAGACCGCTGCATTGCAGGCCTACTCGATGACCATGTATGCCGGCTGGCGTGCAGTCGTGGTGGCGTTCGTGGCACGTCGGCTGGACATGAAGGAGACCGACCTGGTGCCGCAGACAGTGGCGTGGACGATGCTCGGCGTCGCGCTGTCGGCCTACCAGGTGTGGCTCGACGACGAATCGGTGTCGCTGCTGCAGGCGCTCGGCGATTCCTTCGACACCGTCAGCGCAGGACTGAAGGCGCTGGACAACCGCACCGGTCGAAGAAATTCGTGATTGGGGCGTCGGAGTTCGCACCGCCGCGGCGACGATAGGGGTGTGAGCGCCGAACCGGATGGCAACGACGCTCCGCGCCAGCTGCTGGCCATGTACGACGAATCGCTGCCCGTCGTGTACGGGTATTTCGTCCGGCGTTGCAGCGACCGCGGAACCGCCGAGGACCTGACGTCGGACACATTCCTGGCGGCGATGGACGCCGCGCGCAAGGATGTGCCGCCGCCGATGACATTGCCGTGGCTGTTGGGCGTCGCTCGTCACAAACTGGCCGACCACTACCGCCGACGCCATGATCGGTTCAACATCCCCGTCGCCGAATTGCCGGAGCCCGTCGATGCCGGCGACGACTGGGATGCCGAGCTCGACCGCATCGTCGCGGAGAGTGTGCTGGCCAAGCTGCCCGAGCAGCATCGCACGGTGTTGGCGCTGCGCTACATGGATGACTGTTCGGTGCCCGAGTGCGCGGAGCTGATCGGACGCACCGTGCACGCCACCGAGGCGCTGCTGGTACGCGCGCGGCGGGCCTTCAGATCCCACTATCCGGAGCCGGAAGGAGGCAAGTCGTGAACAACAGCCACGATCCGTTGACAGTGCTGCATGGCGATGAGCTTGTCGCCCAACCCGATCCGGCGTTCGCGGCTCGGCTGCGCTCGCGCCTCGAAGGTGCTTTGGACCTGCCCAATCGAACCGAAGGAGTTGACATGAGCGGCACCGAAACCGCCATCGCCGAATTGACTGGATCCGCCCCCACGGCCGGTCTGCCAAGGCCTGCGGCGCTGCCCTACCTCACCGTCGCCAACGCGCGCGACGCGATCGCGTGGTATGTCAATGCGTTGGGTGCGGTCGTCGTCGGCGAGCCGTTCGTGATGGCCGACGGCCGTATCGGACACGCCGAGCTCACAATGGGAGGCGGCGTTCTGTACCTGGCCGACGAGTATCCGGAGATCGGGTTGAGAGGTCCTGCGCCACAGGCGAACTCCGTGAGTCTGATGCTGGAGGTGCCCGATACCGACGCCGCACTCGCACGCGCACGCGAGCAGGGCGCGCAGGTGCAGCGGGAGCCCTACGAAGACCACGGATCACGAGGTGCGACGATCATCGACCCGTTCGGGCATCGCTGGATGCTCAGCGGTCCCGTCACCGGCGCTGTCGTACCGATCCAGCACGGTGACGTCGGCTATGTCTCGGTGTGGACGCCGGACGCCGAACGTGCGGCTGCGTTCTACGGCCACGTGCTCGGCTGGCAGTTCGACGCGGCCACCCATCGGGTCACCAATACCAAGCAGCGCATCGGCATCCATAGCGTGCCCGGGCACCACACCTTGTTCTGCAGCTATGCGGTGGTCGACCTGGCGGGCGCACGACAAGCGATCGTGGATGCCGGAGGAACCGTCGACCAACTGGAGGAGTTCGACTTCGGCGTGCTGTGCGGTGCGACAGATCCTGCCGGAACGAGCTTCGCAGTGTTCCAGCCGGGGGCGGGCACCGCCCGACCGGAGCTGAATGGCTCTGGGCCCGGCGAGGTTTCCTACATCACCTACGAGGTGCCCGATTCGACGGCCTTCAGGTCGTTCTACAGCGGTCTGCTGTTCTGGACGTTCGAGGCCGGTCGCATCGACGACGGCTGGCAGGTGCAGGGCACTCATCCGATGGCGGGCGTGGCCGGCGGCGCCACGAATGCGGTGACGGTGCCGATGTGGACCGTGGAGGACATCGACGCCGCCGTGGCGCGGGTGCGCGCCGCCGGGGGCACCGTCATCGACGAGCCGTCGCGGCAACCGTATGGAATGTCGGCACTGTGCACCGACGATCAGGGCACGCGGTTCTACCTCGGCGAATTGTGATTTCGGTGCGCTAACAGTCGCTGACCGGTCGTATGCGCACCGAAATCACTACTAGCCGAGGACGTCCGCGATCGGAGCGGCATTGGCGATCTTCGAGCGGGCCTTCATGACCTTCCCCGGCATGCCGCCGCCGACCACTCCGGCCACCACGCCGTCGCGCTCGTAGTACGCCAGAAACTTGCGGCCGTCGTCCTCGACGACGTGGACGACGTCGTCGGCCTCGGGTTCCCCCAGACACTGGATCTTGACGTCGTACTGGTCGCTCCAGAAGTAGGGCACCGACACGGTGCCGGGCAGGTCTTGACCCAGCATCGCGGGCACCAGCACACGCGCTTGGTCGGCCACGTTGCTCCAATGTTCCACCCGCACTTGGTGCCCGAGGGTGTGGCGCCAGGAAGCGACGTCTCCGATCGCCCACACGTGGGGAGCGCTGGCACGGCCATGGTCGTCACAGACGACGCCGTTGTCGATTTCCAGGCCGCTGCCGTCGAGCCAGCCGGTGGCCGGGCGCGAACCGATGCCCACGACCACGAGATCGGCATCGAGTTCGGTGCCGTCGTCGAGGACGACCTTGTCCACCCGGTCGGTGCCGCCGACCTCCTTCACGCCGACACCACATCGCACGTCGACACCTTCGGCGCGGTGCAACCGGGCGACCAGTTCGCCGATCTGCCCGCCGAGGACCGACGCCAGCGGCGACGGTTGCGGCTCGACCAGCACGACGTCGACGCCCATTCCACGTAGGCTCGCCGCCACCTCACAGCCGATGAATCCCGCACCGACGACGACTGCTCGTCGCGCCGAGCCGGCCTCCTTGCGCAGCGCAAGGCTCTCGTCGAAGTTTCGCAACACATGAATGCCGACTAGGTCGGGGAACGACGGAATGCGCTTGGGCACCAGGCCCGTGGCGATGATCAGTTCGTCGTAGGAGAGCTCGCTGCCGTCGACGAGGGTCAACGTCTGGGTCGCGGTGTCCACCGACCGTGCGCCGTTGCCGAGGAGCATGGTGATGTCGTTTTCGTCGTAGAACTCCGCCGGCTTGAGGGTGACGTCGTCGGTCTCGGCGCGCAGCACTTCCTTCGACAGCGGCGGCCGGTCGTACGGCAGATGGCTCTCGTCACTGACGATGTTGACCGGCCCGGTGTCCTCGGAGCGCCGCAGCTGTTCGGCCGCCCGGGCTGCCGCCAGGCCGCCGCCGACGATGACGACTCCCCCATTGGTGGACATGGGCAAATTTTGCACGATGCCCGTCGCCGATTGGAGGCCACCCCGTCAGCCGCGGTCCCGGTCGATGATGTTGGTCAGCACCACGATGCTCTCGCTGCGTTCGACGTCGGCGGCCGAGCGGATGCGCTCCAACGCCTCTTCGAGATGGCGCATATCCCGCGCGACCACGTGAAGGATCGCGTCCGCGGTCCCGGTGACGGTCGCCGCGCCGATCACTTCGGGAATGCCGATCCATGCTGCGCGCAACCGTTCTGGCGCGATCGTGCCGTGCCGGAACACCTGCACGTAGGCCTCGGTGTTCCAGCCCAAGGCGCTGCGGTCGACGACAGTCGTGAAGCCGCGGATGACCCCGTTGTCGAGTAGTCGGTCGACCCTGCGTTTGACCGCGGGCGCCGAGAGGTTCACGCGTTCGCCGATCTCGGCGTAGGTGGCACGAGCGTCGTTGGCGAGCGCGGCCAGGATGCGCTCGTCGGTCTCATCGAGCCGGTCCATGATCACCTCCGCGCAATAAATCACCGCAATTCTATCTCAGGAACAATAGATCGCTCGCGTCGACGCAATAGACGGCGATTGATTGCAAAATCAATCGGCCATATCGTTTATTTATGACGATCTCAGATCTCGTATCCGATGTCGCCGCCCGGAGGCGCCCCGGCGCCGACGGAGCACCGGAGCGCGTATCCGCTATCCGAACCGCCCGCCGCCGCCATTACGCGATGACACCACCGGCGTTCTTCGCCGTCGACTACGCGATCAACCCGTGGATGGATCCGTCGGTGTCCGTCGACACCCCGATGGCCCTGCGCCAATGGGAAGCCCTCCGTCAGACATACAAGGAACTCGGCCACTCGGTCGCGCTGGTCGAGCCCGTCAAGGGCCTGCCGGACATGGTCTACGCGGCCAACGGTGGCCTGCTGGTCAACGGCTATGCCGTCGTCGCGCGGTTCGCCTACCCGCAACGCGACGGCGAGTCGGCCGCCTACGCCGAGTGGATGACGCGCCACGGCTTCGACGTCGCCACTACTCGTCACAAGAACGAGGGACAGGGCGATCTCCTGGTCGTCGGCTCGATCATCCTGGCGGGACACGGATTTCGCACCGACCGGCAGGCGCATGACGAGATCGCCGCCGTCGTCAAGATGCCCGTCGTCAGCCTCGAACTGGTGGACCCCCGCTTCTATCACCTCGACACGGCCCTGGCCGTGCTCGACGACACCACGATCGCTTTCTACCCGCCCGCATTCAGTGACGAGTCCCAAGCGACATTGCGCGAGTTGTTCCCCGACGCCATCGAAGTGGGCAGCGCCGACGCGTACGTGCTGGGCCTCAACGCCGTTTCCGACGGCCTCAACGTGGTGTTGCCTGCCGCCGCGACCACCTTCGCCGAACAGCTGACCGACGCCGGTTTCCGCCCCATCGGCGTCGACCTCACCGAACTTCTCAAAGGCGGCGGATCCATCAAATGCTGCACATTGGAGGTACATCCGTGACGATCCTTGATGCCGTGGCCACCGAAACCGAGGTCGCGATCGCCATCGACGACCACTACGTAGCGCACAACTATTCACCGCTTCCGGTGGTTGCCACCAGCGCCGAGGGCGTCTGGATCACCGACGTCGAGGGCCGTCGCTACCTCGACTGCCTGGCGGCCTACTCGGCGGTCAACTTCGGTCACCGCAACTCCGAGATCACCGCCGTCGCCCACGCCCAGTTGGACAGCCTGACGCTGGTGAGCCGTGCGTTCCACTCCGACAAGCTCGGCCCGTTCTGCGCGGCGCTGGCCGGACTGTGCGGCAAAGACATGGTGCTGCCGATGAACAGCGGCGCCGAGGCGGTGGAGAGTGGCCTCAAGGTCGCCAGGAAGTGGGGCACCGACGTCAAGGGGGTGCCCGCCGGGCAGAGCAACATCGTGGTGGCGCACAACAACTTCCACGGCCGCACCACGACGATCATCAGCTTCTCCGACGATGAGACGGCGCGTCGGGGATTCGGCCCGTACACGCCCGGCTTCCGCTCCGTGCCCTTCGGTGACGCCGACGCCCTCGCTGCGGCGATCGACGAGAACACCGTGGCCGTTCTGCTGGAGCCGATCCAGGGCGAGGCCGGGATCATCGTTCCGCCGCGCGAATTCCTGCCTCGGGTCCGCGCGCTGTGCACCCAGCACAACGTGTTGATGATCGCCGATGAGATCCAGTCGGGATTGGCGCGAACCGGACGCACGTTCGCGTGCGATCACTTCGGCGTTGTGCCCGACATCTATCTGCTCGGCAAAGCCCTCGGCGGCGGTGTGGTTCCGTTGTCCGCCGTGGTAGCCGACCGTGACGTCCTGGGCGTGCTGCACCCCGGCGAGCACGGCTCGACATTCGGCGGCAATCCACTGGCGGCCGCGATCGGCGCCACCGTGGTGGCGATGCTCGGCCGCGGCGAGTTCCAGTCACGTTCAGCAGAACTCGGCGACCATCTGCACATGCGGCTGCGTTCCCTCATCGGTTCCGGCGTGCTCGCCGTGCGGGGCATGGGCCTGTGGGCCGGCGTGGACATCGATCCCGGCCTTGGCACCGGCAAGCAGATCAGCCTGAAACTGGCCGAACGCGGCGTCCTGGTGAAGGACACCCACGGTTCGACGCTTCGTTTCGCGCCGCCGCTGGTGATCACCCGAGAAGAGATCGACTGGGCGATTGATCGGTTCGCCGACGTTCTGACCGATCTGGGTTAACACTAGTCGGGTACTTACCTAACTCCAGGTATGCAGGAGGCACCATGACGTCACCCACTGTGAGCCTGTCCGAACAGATGCTGCGCCGCCGACCGGTGATCGGCGCAGCGGTGGCGCATGGCGCGGACGACCACCTCAAGCGGACGATCGGCACGTTCCAGCTGACGATGTTCGGCGTGGGGGCCACAGTCGGCACCGGCATCTTCTTCGTCTTGCAGGACGCGGTACCGGTCGCAGGCCCGTCGGTGGTCGTCTCGTTCATCATCGCGGGTATCGCGGCCGGCCTGGCGGCGCTCTGCTACGCCGAGATGGCCTCGGCGGTACCGGTATCCGGGTCGACCTACTCCTATGCCTACACCACACTCGGCGAGTTCGTCGCCATGGGTGTGGCGGCGTGCCTGCTGCTGGAATACGGCGTCTCCACCGCCGCGGTCGCTGTCGGGTGGAGTCAGTATCTGAACAAGTTGTTCGCCAACATCTTCAACGGCTGGCAGCTGCCCGACCAACTCATCGCCGCACCGTGGGACGAAGCGGCGGCGGGTCACGCGCAGGGCTGGATCAACCTGCCCGCCGTCGTGCTCGTGGTGCTGTGCGCGCTGCTGCTGATCCGGGGCGCCAGCGAGTCCGCGGTCGTGAACACCGTCATGGTCGTCATCAAGCTCAGCGTCCTCGGCCTGTTCGCGATCATCGCGTTCACCGCGTTCAATGCCGACCATTTCGCGAACTTCGCACCGTTCGGCGTCGCGGCGGTGGGTTCCGCGGCAGGCGTGATCTTTTTCTCCTACATCGGCCTGGATGCGGTATCCACGGCGGGCGACGAGGTCAAGAACCCGCAGAAGACCATGCCGCGAGCCATCATCGCGGCATTGCTGATCGTCACCAGCGTCTATGTCCTCGTCGCGATCGCCGCGATCGGCGCTCAGAAGTGGGAGCTGTTCGAAGGTCAGTCCGCCGGGCTGGCCCAGATCCTCGATGACGTCACCGGCGCCACGTGGTGGAGCACCGTCCTCGCGGCGGGAGCCGTCATCTCGATCTTCTCGGTGACGCTGGTGACGATGTACGGGCAGACCCGCATCCTGTTCGCGATGGGACGCGACGGTCTGCTGCCGTCGATGTTCGCCAAGGTGAACCCGAAGAGTATGACGCCGGTGAACAACACGATTGTCGTCGCGGTCGTGGTGAGCCTGCTCGCCGCCTTCGTGCCGTTGGACAAGTTGATCGACATGGTCTCGATCGGCACGCTTGCCGCCTTCATCGTGGTGTCGATCGGCGTCATCATCCTGCGGGTGCGCGAACCCGACCTGCCCCGTGGATTCAAGGTGCCGCTGTACCCGATCACGCCGATCCTGTCCGTGCTGGCCTGCGGCTACATCCTGTACAGCCTGCACTGGTACACCTGGATCGCCTTCAGCTCATGGGTTTTGGTGGTGTGGGCGTTCTATCTGCTGTGGGGGCGCAAGCACAGCGCGCTCAACGACGGTGGCGACGGAATCATCGGATCGGCGGCGCCCGGTGTCGAGGATGTCGAGATCGTGACTCCACCGAAGGATGCGCCATGACGGTCGTCGTCGGATTCCTCGCCGGCAAGGCAGGCATCTCCGCGCTGCACCTCGGCGTCGAGGCGGCGCGCACCGTCAAGACATCGCTGTCCGTCGTCACCGTGGTGCCCAAGCCGTGGACCACGGTGTCCCTCGCACGTATCGACGCCGAGTACGCGCAGTACGCGGACAGACTCGCCGCTGACTCGGCGACTCAGGCGAAAGCGTGCGTCGCCAAACTCGATCCGACGCTCGAGGTCAGCTTCCACAAGTACGCGCACCGCTCGGCGGCCGGCGGATTGCTGGACGCCGTCGGGGAGCTCAAAGCCGAAGCGCTGGTACTGGGTTCGGCCTCCGACGGCAGTCTCGGGCAGGTGGTGGTCGGGTCGACCGCCGACCGGTTGCTGCACTCATCACCGGTACCGTTGGCGATCTGCCCGCGCGGCTACCGTGGATCGAAGTCACACGCGCTGACCCGGCTCACGGCCGCGTATCCGGGCACCGAGGAGTCGCGGCATGTGGTGGAGCGTGTCGCGGCGCTGGCCAAGCGGCTCGAGGTCCCGCTGCGGGTCATCACGTTCGCGGTGCGTGGGCGCACGATGTACCCGCCCGAAGTAGGGCTGGGCGCCGAGGATTCGCTGCTGTCGGCCTGGGCGTCGCAGGCCCGAGAAGCGTTGGCCACGTTGAAGTCCGACGGCATCGTCGGTGACGACGTCGAACTCCAGGTCGTCACCGGGAACGGCTGGGACCAAGCGCTGGACGCCGCCGAATGGGAAGACGGCGAGCTGTTGGCCATCGGCACATCACCGCAGGGCTCGATCGCGCGGGTGTTTCTTGGCTCGAAGGGCACCAAGATCGTCCGGCACAGCCCGGTGCCCGTATTGGTGCTGCCGAACTAGAACTTGGCCGTTCCGCGGTCAACAGCGATCTGGCTGCCCGAGAT
>CAZOIX010000009.1:738-18764 GCA_964579685.1 uncultured Mycobacterium sp. | reverse complement strand
GATGAGTTGCGTTGCGGCAGGGCGACTTTCGCTTCTCGCTACTGTTCGCGGACTCGGGTGGCCGTCGCCGTCGTCGGTGAGATCGACGCACTCAACGGCCGGGAGTTCGGCCGGTACGTGGAGCGCCACACGCGGGTGTCCCAGCAACTCGTGCTCGACCTGCGCGCCGTGGCTTTCCTCGGAACGGCCGGATTCACCGCGCTGTACTACATCAGCGTGCACTGCGCGCGCAGCGACGTCGACTGGATCATCGTCGCCGGGCACCCGGTGCGCCGGCTGCTGTCGATCTGCGACCCCGACGGTGAACTGCCGCTGGTCGGCGATCTCATGTCGGGGCTGCAACACCTGGGCCGTTCGGCGCGCTGCCATCAGACGGTGCGCGCGGCCGCGGGATAGCTCCACGCTCCGGCGCTTCACCAGCATCCTGATCTTTGCTGTCATTCGGCGACTGTCAACGGCGGTAGTCTTATCGTCGGGGAACAGTTTGCTGGACGGGGGGTGCGTGGTGTCGAGTCCGAATGAGCCGTTGAAGGTGGATCCCACAGAGCTGCACGCGGCAGCCGACCAACTCGACGGACACGCAACCGAATTCTTGGCCACCCATCAGACAGCACAATCGCGGGCCGGCCAGGCGGGCCTGGGTTCTGGCTTATCGGCAGCCGCATTGCCACAGATGGTGGCGGCCTGGGAGGACGAAAGCACCCGCTTGGGAAAGCACTTCGAAAAACATGCGGCCGGACATCGCGAAGCCGCGACCCGATACGTGAAGACGGATATCGCCGGCGCCGAGGGTATCGACGATGCCGGCGCTGCCCAGTGAGCTGACCTGTGCCGCCGAACCTGCAGGAGCTGCGCGAGTGGCCGCCTGAAATTGCGGACCTAGCCGGTGCCACGCGTGACGCTGCGGCCAACCACACCGACTCCGCCGACTTCTATCGGTCGTTGGCGACAGCCTCGACGTGGGAGGGGGACGGCGGAGACGCGGCACGGGCGGCGATGGTGGCGAGTGCCGGTGAACATGACGGCGCGGCGGAGAACCTGGGCAACGCCGCCACCGGCATGGAGCACGCCCAGCAGGCCGCCTCGGACGTCGCCCAGAAGATCACGGACATTCTCAATTACGCCGCCGAGGCGCCGGCGGTACTGATCGACGAGTCCACGAATCAGGTGATCCCGCCGGACACTACGTATTTGGACGACGAGGCCGCGGCGACGGTCGCAGCGAAGGTGGCCGATCTGCAGGGGCAGATCGCGGCGGCGCTGGCTCAGGGTGAAGAAGTGGATGCCGACCTCGCTGGGGCGATTGCCACCGCCACGGGGACACCCCCACTTGACGCCGAGACGGCGCCGTCGGTCGAGGACCTGTTGGTGCCGGGCGCTGGCGAACGGAAGGCGCCGCGTCCGGGCGACGACGCGTCACAACCGGACAGTCTGGACGGTGCCCTCGATCAGCTCGCCGGCCGGCCCGTTCCAGCCTCCTCGGACGCCCTGGAGGTCGACGGTTCCGCGGTGCCGTTGGACCCGGAGAAGGTTGAGCAGTTCAGGACGCTGGCGCGGCAGGCGATGCTGCGCGACGGGGTGCCGCCGGATCAGATCGAGGGGCGCCTGGACGCGATGGTCGCCGCGGCACGGCTACCGTTGAAGCCTTACACCCCACCGGAACCGGAAAAGATGCCGCCACCGGGCTTCGGGGAGGGGTTCGCCGACCGATGGTTCGACTTCGAAGAAGGTGTGAGGAACCTGGTCGGCCAGGGCGGACCGGGCGCCCCGGGTGTGTGGGAGTCCTGGCGTGACCTGATCAAGTCCACCAACGACCAATTCGCCGACCCGGTGGGCACAGCGGTCGACGAAGACAAAGCTGCATTGGACTCCCCTAGTGCGGCGTACTACCTCGGCGGAAAGGCCGCGGACGCTGCCATCGCCGCGCCCGGAGCCATGTTCGGCGGCGAAGGCGCGCTCATCGCAAGAGCCGGAGCTCTCGACGACATCGCGGCAGCGGGTGCTATTCCGCGTGAGCTCATCGACAACCCCACTCCCACAGGGGCGTTCGAGCATCACACGCCGACCGCTCCCTCGATTGGCGACCACTCTCCACCTGCCGTTTGGGATTACTCCGAGAACTACTCGCCCCACGCTCCAGCAGCCGCATCAAACCTCAACGACGCCTTCGTGAACGGACAGCCGACGGTCGACCTTGCGCGCCAAGTCGCCGACCTCTCGACACACCACATGCCGGGCCCACCCGACACGGGCATGCCAGACCGAGTGGTCCTAGGCAAGTGGGCCGGGATGGACGATGGATACATCGGCGAAGCCAGGAACAACGGCGGAATCTATTTCGACACCGGGACCGACACCTGGAAAGCCCTAGGGCATGGGCTGAGCGATGAACAAGCGAGAACTGTCACATGGCAGGTGAATGAGGAATTCCTGCGTACCCAGCTGGAAAGTGAAGTGCCACGTATCGATTACCTCGTGCCTGATGGATTCGACAGTGTCGAGCAGGTTGCGGCTGTTCAGAGGCGATCATTCTCGGCTCTCGAGATCAACTTTTTGAAGGAAAACGCAGGCAAATATGGTTACACCCAGTACGGAAACTCATGGGTCTATGAGGGAGGCAACTAGCGATGAAGCCGGTTGAGCTCGACCGTTTTCTGGAGCCAACGCTCTCGAATGCCGGATTCAAACTCGATGAGGTGCAGGAATCAGTTGTCTACGGCAACCGCCCAGCGTGGGCGGTGTATTACCGCAGCAATGACTGCAAACTCCAAGTCTGTTGGTCAGCCCGCGACGGCGGCATCGACTTCATGGTCGCGCCCCTGGATGCACCAAATGAGTTCGGGCTCATCAACAATTCCAAGAAGTGGCACTTCATGCTTCTTCTCAGCGATGCGCAAGATGAGTTGGATACACCGGGGCTGGACGCAGGGGATGACACGCTGCTGGTGTGGCTGCAGTCGTTATTCGACATACATTTTGAGCCCGCGCGCAGAGCATTGCTATCTAGAGGCACTCTCGAGTGAGGCAAACAATTGTGTGTCCAGAATCTGTCGCCGTGGCGCGCAGAGCACAACCCGGTGATCGCTGGATGTTGACAGGCGTCCGGTGGCGCGTTTGTTGCCTGGGCGTCGTCGTGGTCGCGGTTCTGAGCGGATGTTCCCTCGGTGGATCGACGGAAAGGCCGCATGCGTCCACGTCTGCTGTCTCTACGTGCCTCACCGCTGGAGAGAACCGTGAGCAATGGCATATTTCGGCGCCGCAGTCGCCGGGTGGTCCCGAGATATGGGTTCCCTCACTGCCCGGGTGGGAGCAGAAGCACGCTGTCGACGACCCGGCCTTCGTCCTGACTCTGGCCAACAAACAACTGCTGGGAATCGTGCAGGTCCTAACGTCCGATGTCACCGAGGATCCGGTACCGAGCCCTCGGGTCGCTCTCGACGACTTCATGCGCGGGTTGCAAAATAGGTCGAAGGCAATCGACGGATTCGATCCGCGCCCCGCCCGGGTCTGCGGACTCCCCGCGCAGCAGGTTACTTACACGACCCAATCCCCGAACGGCGCACTAACCATCACGGCACTTGCTGTGGCAGTGACAAATGGGGCGGAGATGTATTTGGCTGCGCTGCTCGTTGAGGGTTACCGGCCTCGCAACCTTGAATTCCAGAGTGACGCAGAACGATTCCTTCGAGATTGGAAGATCATCAGTCCAGCAGCGACAGTTGAATGAGACTTGGCACACCTAGCTGTGCCGACAGACAGCAACATTCAATGTGACTGCGGCTCAGACGATTAGCACTACACCACAAAATCTTGGGCCGGTCACTACGGAACGGATCAGGTTTGAGGCTCTTCTCCTGTTGATGGTTGACCACCCGATCGAGATCGGAATGTCGCTCTCCGGTGTCCCAGACCTCCTACGCATGCATGATGGATGCGCCAACCCTCGTATCCCCTCCACAGATCGTCACCGAGCTATCTTTCTGTGCCGGGTAGATCAGAGCCCGATCTCAATCTCCGCTTTAGAGAACGCAACTGACGGCCCGGCAGGGTTGATGACGATTCCGCTGTAGCCGTCCGCGCGCACCTTTTGGAGCGCCTCAAGCGTGGTGATCGAGAAGAAGGCATCTGACACGTTGAAAGCGATGACCTCCGGGGCGCTGGTGAAAGCGGCAAGGGCAGGCGAGCCGTCGGGCATGGGGGTCGAGCGAACCATTGCTTTGCCCGGGACGGTCGTCTCGTCCGCGGCCAGCAGTATCGGGCCCTCGGTCCGCAGCACCTGCAGGACATCCCGTCTGTCCGTGTGGGCAGCGTGCAGCGTGGCAAGCGCCGCTTTCAGTGGCGCATTGTTCGGATATCGCAGGGCAAAATCGATGTGTTCGGCCGCCAGGGCGCACGTTGGACCTGCGGGGTCGATGTAGAGCCAAGCGTTGCCTTGTTGTCGTGCGAACTCCAGCGCGCCGATCGCCGGCGTGACGAACGACTGAATGCGCGTGCGCGGCGGATACAAACGGGCAATCTCCTCCTGACACGTGAACGAAAACAGCGCCCCACCACCACCCGGCCCGGTGCCGCCGCGGAACTGGATCAGAGATCCGCGACGAAACGAACCGTCCTCGGGCTCGTCTGAACCAGTGATGTCGAAGAGCAGCTCGCCGTACATGCACGACCGAAGCACATCGAGCGCGCGTCGAAGATCAGGCTGAGCCGCGAACTCAGCGACAGCTCCGCGGACGGTTGTGTTGTCGACCAAATCCATTAGGTACCCCCCACGACCCCGCACCCCCAAACCGGTCGCATCAAGTCGGGTATCGAGCCCGATGAGTACCGGTGCGACTGCGCCAGCCAGCCGCTTGCGACATCGCGTACCGACGGTACCGGCTGGAGAACAGCGAGTTCTACGGTAATCGTGAGAACGCGAGATCGGCTGCGGGAACCGACCGTGCCGCTGCTGCCCAGTGAGGCATGCTCGATGCATGAAGAAACGGCACCTCGTGATCGCGGCCGCGGTGATCCTCGCCGCGACAGCGTGCAACAGCTCCTCCAAGCCGGCAGCATCCTCGGAAGCCATCACGACGCCACCGACATCCTCGACGTCCACGTCCTCCGCGCCGACCACCACAGCCTCGGCATGCACTGAGCTCAAGGGAACGGTCGGCGAAGCCAACCTCTGCACCGTCCACACCGAGACGCCCAACTACACGATCGACATGAGCTTTCCCGTCGACTACCCCGACCAACGCGCGGTGGCCGACGTTCTCACCAACCAACGCGACCAGTTCATCGCACTCGTCGACGAGCCGCCGGTCCGTGACGTGCCCAAGGCGCTCGACATCAAGTCAAAGACATACCGGTCGGGGACCCCGGCCGACGGTACTGAGAGCCTGGTCTTCGAGGAGTACGACAACTTCGGCGGCGCCCACCCCGTGACGAACTACGACGCCCTCAACTACGACCTCGCCAAGAAGGCGCCGATCACGTTCGACACGTTGTTCAAACCGGGCTCCGACCCCGTCGGCGTGCTCGATCCCCTCGTGAAGGCCGAGCTGACGAAGCAGTTGCCGGGCGCACCCATCGACGACAATCCCGTTGGCGCCCAGATGTATCAGAACTTCGCCCTCACCGATGACGCGGTGCTCTTCTTCATCAGCCAGGGCCAGTGGACCATCTCGGCCGCCGGAGCGCAGACGGTCTCGATCCCCCGTACCGAACTCGCGTCGATCCTGGCCTGACGCATCGATTACCGGTTTCCCGCACGATCGGGGTCGCGAAGGATCGCGAAGGCGCGACGAGTCAACTCGGCGATGTTCGGGCGTTCGGCTGAATCCGTCTCGCGCAGTTGCCAATGGCGAAGGCCCGCGCTGCGCAAGGCGGCGATCGCCATCCGCGCAATGACCTGACGGCGGAACTCGTCCGGTTCGCGATCCTCAAGGGCGTCGGCGATCTCCTGCTCGATTTTCAGCAGTAGACCCGGCCTCACCTTGGCGACCGTCGGCCCCGGCGGACCCGCCTGGAACAGCGCGGCCAGGTTTGCGTCGGTCGACTGATCGAATGCCCCTTCGACAGAGAAGAAGGCGTTCTCCACCGCGTCGAGCGGCGACTCCTGCGGTGGGCGCTCGCGAATGGCCGCCGCGAGAACCGGCAACCGCGCTTCAAACTGCGGGACCAGCAGGGCCTCTTTGCCGTCGAAGTAGCGAAAGAAGGTCCGCTCGGTCACACCGGCGGCCTCGGCGATGTCGCGGATGGTGGTGTTGGTATAGCCCTTGGAGTCGAAAAGGGCGTCCGCCGCAGCCTGGATCGAGCGCCGGGTGGCGATTTTGTGCGCCTCACGCTTGCCGACGTCGGGCGCATCTGAGGCCATGTCCAGCACTATCGCACTCCGGACCGCCGATGGTCCAAAAGTTGTCATGTCTGACAGTTTTCCATAAAGTGTCAGACATGACAGATTTTTGGCGGCGGATCCCGCGCGAGCTGCTGATCCGGATCGTCTACCTGGTCGTGGGTCTCAAACTCGGCGCCCTGTGGTTGGCCCAGGGCGACAGTTCACCTGCCGAGCACGCGCTGCGGCTGCTCATCCTGATGGCCGTCGTGATGACGGTGGCCACCGGCATCCGGCGGTGGCGCGAACACCGCGGACATGACGTGACGCACCACCCCATCGGTCGATTCCTGCTCGTCAAGGTGGCACTGCTGGCGGGCGCCATGCTCGCGGGCCTGGCGCTCGATGGCTGGATCCCCGATGCGGACCTGTGGGTGGCCATCGGTATGGGCGCCGCGGTCGCCTTCGGCGGTCCGCTGATTCACCCGTGGCTCATGAAGCAAGAGCGCGACACTACCCAAGTCACGAACAACGACACCATGACCCCTGCCCCCGTGGCGCTGTGACCCCGAGAGGACCAGACATGCCGTTCAACGGAGTGATCGCCGAGGACATCCGCGAGGCGACGCCCGATTGGTCGCCCTACCGGCACGCTGAGGCTCCGGCCGACGCACCGAACGTGTTGTACCTGCTGTGGGACGACACCGGCATCGCGACCTGGGACTGCTTCGGCGGCCTGGTCGAGATGCCGGCGCTGAAACGCATTGCCGATCGCGGTGTGCGGATGACGCAGTTTCACACCACCGCGCTGTGCTCGCCGACTCGAGCGGCACTGCTGACCGGCCGCAACGCCACGTCCGTCGGCGTCGCGTCGGTGCTGAACATGGCCGAGGGCTTTCCCGGCCACAACGGACGCATCCCGGCCGACGCTGCGTTGGTGTCGGAAGTGCTCTCCGAACGGGGATGGTCGACGTACGCGGTCGGCAAATGGCACCTCACTCCGCTGGAGGACTGCCATGCGGCGGGTCCACGACGGTATTGGCCGCTGGGCCGCGGATTCGATCGGTTCTACGGCTTTCTCGACGGCATGACCGATCAGTGGTATCCCAGCCTGGTCAGCGACAACCAGCCGATCGATCCCCCGGCGACTCCGGAGCAGGGCTATCACCTGTCAAAGGACCTCGCCGACAACGCCATTCGTTTCCTGCGCGACCATCGAGCCGCGGCTCCGGACAAGCCGTGGTTCATGTACCTGTGCCCAGGTGCCGGACATTCGCCGCATCAGGTCGCCCCCGAGTGGGCCGACAGGTACCGCGGACGCTTCGACATGGGCTACGAGCAGTACCGCGACATCGCGCTGGCCAATCAGAAGGCCCTCGGGCTGATCCCCGCCGACACCGAACTGTCGCCGATGAACCCGTATGCCGACCGCAGCAGTCCCGACGGTGAGCCGTGGCCCCAGGGAGACACGGTGCGCGCGTGGGACTCTCTCTCCGACGACGCGAAGCGCATCTCCTGCCGGATGGCTGAGGTCTTCGCGGGGTTCCTCAGCTACACCGATGCCCAGATCGGCCGCGTGCTCGATCATCTCGAGGCGACGGGTCAGCTGGACAACACCATCGTCGTGGTGATGTCCGACAACGGCGCCAGCGGGGAAGGCGGGCCGAACGGCGCGTTGCAGGAGTTCGCACCGTTGCAGGGCGGCGTTCCCACGACGGCGGCCGCACTCGGGATGCTGGACGAATTCGGCGGCCCCGCAACAGCGATGAACTATTCGACGGGATGGGCAATGGCGTTCAACACGCCCTACAAGTTGTTCAAGCGCTACGCCTCACACGAGGGCGGTATCGCCGACCCGTGCATCGTCTCGTGGCCGGCGGGGTTGCCGGCGACCGGCACCGTCGCAGACCACTATGCCCACGTGTGCGATGTGACGCCCACGGTGTATGACCTGCTCGGCATCGATGAGACAGGTGTAGTCGACGGCGTCGCGCAGCGCCCCCTGGAAGGAACGAGTTTCGCTGCAGCCCTGCGTGATCCGGCTGCCGGGACGCCGAAACGCTCGCAGTTCTACTCAATGATGGGCACCCGGGGCATCTGGCAGGACGGATGGTTCGCCAATACCGTGCATCCGCCGACGGCCGGGGCGCCGCGCGGCTGGTCCCGATTCGACGCGGACACCTGGGAGCTCTTCCACATCGACGAGGACCGCAGTCAGCTGCGCGATCTGTCCGCCGAGCATCCCGACAAACTCGATGAGCTCAAGTCGCTCTGGCACGAGCAGGCGCAGCAGTACAACGCCTTCCCGCTCAACGATCTCAGCATCGTGGAGTTGATCGGCCGAGGTCAGCTTGCCGACGCCGGACCAGATCAGGTGGTGTTCTATCCGGATACGCCGGCAACGCACACGCCGATGAGCGGTCTGATTCGCGGCCGGTCGTTCACGATGCAGGCGATGGTGACGATCGAGCGTGCCGATGCCGAGGGGATTGTCTTCACCCAGGGGAATCGGTCAGCCGGACACGCGCTCTACCTCGTCGACGGGCGACTGCGCTACGTCTGCACCGTCGGCGGCGCCGAGCAGAAGATCGTCGCGGAAGAGACGATCCCGTTGGGCGACCATGTCTTCGAAGTGCAATTCACCCGTGAGCAAGCGGTCGGCTTCGAGATCAGTGGAGGCGCCGAGCTTGTGGTCGACGGTCGCGTGGTCGGGACATATTCAGGGCTGCAGGTCGCGGCGCTGGACATGCTGCAGCGCGTGTCGGCTGGTCGCGGGGTCGCGCATTCGGTATCCGCCGACTTCGTCACGCCATTCGCACTGTCCGGGGCTGTGCTTCACGAGGTCAGGATCTCCTTCGAGGGTCAAGGCCTGCGCAGCCCCGACGGCGAGCGAGACGCGGCATTTGCCAGGGACTGACGCGAGGGCTGACGGATTACCGGTTTGGGGCTCGGAGCCAATACCATCGCTGGCGTTATGACCGACAATGCCCTGGCCGCCGACCCCCTGCCACCTGGCCGTATCTCCGCTGAGGCGGACCGTCGGCGCACCTTCGCGGTAATCAGCCATCCCGACGCCGGCAAGTCGACGCTGACCGAGGCGCTGGCGCTGCACGCCCGGGCGATCACCGAGGCCGGCGCGGTGCACGGCAAGGCGGGCCGGCGCGCGACGGTGTCGGACTGGATGGACATGGAGAAGGCCAGGGGCATCTCGATCACGTCGACGGCGTTGCAGTTTCCGTACCGCGACTGTGTCATCAATCTGCTCGACACCCCGGGCCACGCCGACTTCTCGGAAGACACCTACCGAGTGCTCACGGCGGTGGACTGCGCAGTCATGCTGATTGACGCGGCGAAAGGTCTTGAGCCGCAGACGCTGAAGCTGTTCCAGGTGTGTAAGCACCGGCGGATCCCGATCATCACGGTGATCAACAAGTGGGACCGGCCCGGGCGTCACGCCCTGGAGCTGATGGACGAGATCCACTCGCGGATCGGGCTGCGGCCCACTCCCCTGACGTGGCCGGTCGGCATCGCCGGGGACTTCAAGGGCGTGCTCGACCGGCGGTCGGGTCAGTTCATTCGGTTCACCCGCACCGCGGGTGGCGCTACGGCGGCGCCGGAAGAGCACATCTCGGCGGACGACGCCTCGGCTGCGGCTGGTGTCGATTGGGAGACCGCGGTTGAGGAGTCGGAGCTGTTGTCGGCGGACGGCTCCGATTACGATCGTGACGCGTTTTTGGGCGGCGAGACGACGCCGACGCTGTTCACGTCGGCGGCGTTGAACTTCGGGGTGAATCAGCTGCTGGATGTGCTCGTGGGTTATGCGCCGTCGCCCAGTGGAGCCGTCGATGTCGACGGGACGCGGCGTGAGGTCGAATCACCCTTCAGTGCTTTCGTTTTCAAGGTGCAGGCGGGGATGGACTCGGCGCATCGGGATCGCATTGCGTATGCGCGGGTGGTGTCGGGGACGTTCGAGCGTGGGGACGTGTTGACGCATGCGGCGACGGGGAAGCCGTTCGTGACGAAGTATGCGCAATCGGTGTTCGGGCAGCAGCGCGCGACGCTGGATACGGCGTGGCCGGGTGATGTGATCGGGTTGGCGAACGCGGCGGCGTTGCGGCCGGGTGACACGTTGTATGTCGATGCGGCCGTGCAGTATCCGCCGATTCCGAGCTTCTCGCCGGAGCATTTCGCGGTGGCGCGGGGTTCAGATCCTTCTAAGCACAAGCAGTTTCGGCGCGGGATCGAACAGCTGGAGCAGGAGGGTGTGGTCCAGGTGTTGCGGTCGGACCGGCGCGGCGAGCAGGCGCCGGTGCTGGCAGCCGTGGGTCCGATGCAGTTCGAGGTGGCCAGCCATCGGATGGCGACCGAGATCGGCGCGCCGATCTCGCTGGAGTCGCTGCCGTATCAGGTCGCGCGGGTCGTGGACCCCGAGGACGCCGAGTTCATGAACAGGCAGGTTTCGGCGGAAGTGCTGACCCGCACTGACGGGGTCATGCTGGTGCTGTTCTCTACGCCGTGGCGGCTGGAGGGTTTCCAGCGGGACAACCCCGACGTGAAGCTGGGGTCGTTGGTGGCGGCGGAGGGTTAGTCGCTGGGCGCGGGTGCGGCCCCGGCAATCTACGCAGTCCGCAGCGTCATATCCCGGAACCTGCGGCGTCAACAAATGATGACGCGCTCCCAAAAATAGCTGCGCCCAAGCCCTGGCCGCCCCCGATATACTGGTCGCGGCAACACAAGGGGGTCTCATGTTCGTCGATACGGATTTGCTGCGCATGGGGGCAGACTTTTCCCAGAGTGCGGGCGCAACCGCTCAACGCGGGGCGGATCGGCTCGCGTCCACACAGCCGACGGCAGGCATCTTCGGCGATTTCGACGCTGCACACGGGTTCCACCAGGCGCTTTGCAGAGCGCACGACGGCCACGTCACCGCGCTGCAGGGCCATCGCGCAGAATTGGATTCATTAGCCGGTAAGGCGACCGCCGCTGCCGCGATCTTCACGAAGCAAGACGAGACAAGTGGCTCGGCGCTGGATTCAGCGGGGCGAGACTTCAGCTGATCTCCAAATGTCAGTTCTGCTCAGGCATCTCGATATCGGTGAGTTGATTGGAGCCGCCGGCGGCGATCCCTGGCAGCTGGACAAGACGATGCAGAGCGGATCACCGGGCGAGATCAGCGAGCTGGCGACGGCGTTCTACGAGGCGGGTGAGTGTGCACAGGAGACGAGTGAGGAGTTCAACGTCGCCAGGCAGCGGTTCGAGTCGGCCTGGGACCGCCAGGACGGCGGCGACCATCCGATCAACGATTCCGAGGAAGTTCGGAGGGCGACCGAGTCGCTGCATCTCAACAAGCAGCAGATGGCTCTCATCGGCGTTGACCTGCAGAACATTTCAGCGTCCTTGGCTGAGGCGCAGCGAAGCGGAGATATCTCAATCGGCAATCTAGAGGCCAGACTGCAAACGATCGATGACCAGATCGATCGCGAGATCGCCGCAGCGGCTGCCAACGGTCAGGACGTCGACTGGTCTGAGCTCAAACAGGCCGCCATCGAGGCAACGAGGCAAGCACTGCAGGAGGAGCAGGCGGTTCGTGACGCGTATTCGACGCAACTCGATACGTCACGACACGAAATGGCCGCCGAGGGTTACACGCCTGATGAGGTCGCAGAATCCGACGGCGATGGTGACATTGCGACCAATGATCAAGCTCATGCCGAGGCGGACAGCTATGGCGCAGGGCAGCGCGCAGCTGACGAATCGCTGGTCAATTCACCCGGGCCGTGGACTCCGGAGAAGCAGGCCGCCGCTGCACGCTTACGCGATTACGCGACTGTCAACAATCCGACGGCCGGCGTCGACGAAGTGCGTTTCGCCGGGGAACGCCTCAACGATCACCGGATGTCGCAGTTCACTGGGCCATTGCCCACTGACACCGTTCTGGGCGGCGACGCGCGAACACGCGCTCAGGCGAGGCTGCAGATGCAGCAGCGGCTGGAGTCGCCGAACGCCTTCCCAGGCAAACCGCCGCTGACGCCCGACCAGGCGACCCACCTGCTCAACCAGTGGGAAGCCAATGGCCGCGGGATGGTGCTGGATCGACTAGGGGCCACGCTCGAACAAGCGGGGGTGTCTCACGAAGGAGCGCAGCGAGCAGTCGACGAGATTCGGGGCGGAGCTTCGCCAGGGCAAGTGATCAGGGACGCGACGGGAGGTCTTGCAGCTCAAGCAGGAAACCTCGGTGAGGGCGCAAAGGCCCACGCCCGCGCCTTGCCTGGCGGAAGCCATTGGGGCACAGCACCAGTATGGTCGAACGCTGATGTGGAGGCGCTCAAAGGGTTTGGCTCCAAGCTCGGTACGGCCGGTACCGTGGTGGATAGTTTGTTGACAATCAACGACGTTCTACACGGTGCCCCCGCCGGCGAAGAAGCCGCCCAGTTCGGGGGGCGTACCTTAGGCGCCGTGGGTGGCGGGTGGTTAGCGGGGGCAGCGTGGGGTTCTTTCGTCGGGCCCGAAGGCACGCTAGTCGTGGGCTTTCTCGGCGCGTTGGGTGGCGGTATCGGAGGGGAAAAATTCGTGAACTGGATGATGGGCAAATAGCACTGTGTCGAATGTCTTCTTCGTCCTCCTCGTTGCGTGTGCAGTTGTCGCCCTGGCGCAGCAGTACGTCAAATACGGCCGCAGCCTGCAACGGCGCATCTACTGGGGTTCTGCGCTCCTCGGAGCTGCGGCGGCGTTCTTGGCCTTCTATCCAGATTCCAAGAAAGGCATCGGGATGGGCCTGTTCTTCATGGGAGCAATGATCGTCGCGGCGTATGCGTACACGCCCTATATCAAGATCGGCGGCAAGGTTCGTGCGCTCACCGTGCAGGACAGTCAACCTGACCCCGACGAAAACGCCCCGCAGACCACCACCGCCGTGAGTGAGGGGGACCGCGACCCGGCTCCGGATGCGTACAGCGGACTGCTCTCGGCGACCAAGATGTGGTGGTTGCTCGTACCGCTGCTCATCATCTCGACAGGCAACGTGTATGCATTTGCCTCCGGGAGGGGTGACTGGTGGGTCGCCGCCATAGGATTGGCGTTTCTTGTATTCTTAGCTGTAACAATGGGATTCGGTGATGCGAGTTGGGGCTACGGAATTGCCCGCGGTCAACGCGTACAGTTTGTCATCGCGGCGATTGTGACCGTAGGTGTGTTTGCAGCGATCTACCTGGCGGCTTATCAAATCGGAAGGCACCGGCCGTTGCGGCGAAGTCAGTCCATGGAGTACCGCGCCCACCCACGGCACCAGAAACACGATTAGCGCAAGCAGCCGTGCGTCCTGTGCCCGCCTGATCGGCAGCGGCTTGCACTACGACGCTTCGATCGGTCGGATCGCCGAGTTACGGGCTGCATCCAGCAAAGCCATCGAGCCATGTCGCGAGTCTTCATCGCAGCACCGGGTCCCTCGAGAACGGGCGGCAAAAGCGACGTCCTTGGGTCGATCATCGCCTCGACGGACCGCTTCTCTTCGGGTGCGGCTCGGGGTGATTAATGCAGCTCAAGCCGGTAAAATTGACAGGTGAAAGACGATCGCCCATACCCCTGGCTTGGCTGCCCAATTCCCGTGAAGCTCTTTTTCACCGACTGCGGGCACCTGGTGGGTTGCAACGATCCCACGTTCGATCTAGAAGCGGAGCGAGCCAGACTCCGGAAGGCTGACTTCGAGCGCTGTATGACGGCAGCTATCGGAACCGGTGAGCACTGGCGACGGTCAGGCTGCCAGCAGGAGCGCTCGATCTGTCAGGCCGTCGACGCCGTCGCGGATAACACCTGTCCGGAAACCATCTGGCGTGCGCAGTGGGCGTTCGATGACCAAGAATCTGACTACGCCGAACTTGCTCTTGAAACCTCGGACCCGATTCCGTAGCGAACGTAGGCCTCGAAGAGCTGTGCATCGCCGCTCGATTGTCGCCGGCCATCAATCAGGCGGCAGGTTGAGCCGATGTGCGAGGTCTGGCCCGCCAACCTCACGAATGAAGTCGGGATCTCCACAGACGACGAGTTGATCACGCGCCCTTGATAGTCCGACGTAGAGCCGCTCCCGCGAGCGCTCGAACTGGCTGGTCTCGTTGACGACGAGCACGACGGCGCGCCGCTCGAGCCCCTTGAAGCCGAGCACGTGACCGTAGAACACCTGCTCGGCATCCCAGAAGCTATCCCAATACGCCTTGTGCCCGTCTTTCTGCCGCTCGGTCTGCTCTGGATGACGACTACCGGTAGTCAGCAGCGCGACATCCTCGGGGCGCCAACCCTCCTCGAGCAGTAGTTCGACCTCGTCATCGCCGACACCCAACGCGTCCTCGCGGGCACAGCCGACGAATTTCACCGCGGGACCCTCACCGCCGAGGAAGCGCATCGGATGGTCGACGAGCGGCTGGAACGCGTTGGCGATCTGTCGCGTATTACGCACGTTGTGGTCAAGTAGCAGTGGCACCAGCGGCACCGGTGGTGACCCGTGCCGGTCGAACACCCGCTGCCCTTCGTCGGTGAACACGTAGATGCCACCCTCGTCGGGATCTTTCAGCGCGATCAGCAGCGGCTCCCACCAGGAGTCGGCGAAGTCCTGGGCCTCGTCGACGACAATCGAGTCGAACCGGTGTCCGTCCTCCAGTTCCATTGCGAGTTCGGCCATTTGCAGCGGGAGGTCGTGTTCCCAGAACTGCGCCGTTTCGGCGCTGGCGATGGATTCGTCCGGACCCTCGGGCGCTCCCCACTGCTTGCCGAGGTCGTGGAACTCACCGACATAGCCGGGCTGTTGCCGGCGCGGCCAGGTGGCGGCGATGCGCTCCAGATATGACGCTAGGCCGTGCGAGTAACAGACCAGCGCGACGCGCTGTCCCTTCGCCGAGAGTCGACGCGCCTGCTCCATGGCGAGAAAGGTCTTGCCGCTGCCCGCTCCCCCGCGGACCTCGACCCGGTTGAGCAGCTTGATGGCGTCGAGGACGACGGCCTGATGCTCGGTGAGCGCGTCGGCGGCGTCCTCGTTGGCCAAGGCACGCGCGACGACACTGCGTTGCGGTAACCCTCTGCCGCTCAATGCCGTTGATAGTTCGTCGATGCCTTGCCGCGACAGCAGCGGACGGTCGAGTTCCTGTTGGACCAGGACGTAGCGGAGCTTGTCGGCGAGCGTCGCGAGGTCGTTGCGGTCGATGACCTTCCAGCGCGGGCATTCCGGCAGCGCGAAGTTGGCGGCGATCTCGGCGTTGGGGAGCACGACGACGTGGTCCCAACGCAGCCGGTTCTGTGTCCATCGCGGATCGCTCTCGACGAAGTCACGCAGGGCGTAGCAGGCGTCACGCGCCTGGCGGACGGGCTCGATCTTGTGCGGGTGGTTGTGGCCGCGCCGCAGCTGGCGCCACGCGGCGCCGTCGTGCCACACCTCGCCGCCCTTGACCTCCAGGCAGACTATGCCGGCGCCCTCGATGGCGACGACGAAGTCGACCTCGTGGTCTTTGAGGTGGTCGGTGACGCGCTGCCCGGGGATCACTCGGTCGTTGGGCTGAAGCTGGTCGATCAGCGCCTGGTAGACCTTGCGCTCGGCGCCGTTGGCAAGACGCGGTGTTTCGTCGGGCGTGATCGTCATCGATGCGCCTCAACCTCCCCTGTGAGTGGTGTCGATGCTAGCGACGGCACAAGTTCCGTCGGTCAGTACCGTGGGATTCATGAAGCATCTGGAGGTCGATGGGCTGGGGCAGGTCAGCAGGATCGGACTGGGCACCTGGCAGTTCGGATCGCGCGAGTGGGGCTACGGCGACAGCTACGCATCGGGCGCGGCCCGCGACATCGTCGCGCGCGCCCGCGCCCTGGGCGTCACGCTGTTCGACACCGCCGAGATCTACGGCACGGGCAAGAGCGAGCGCATCCTGAGCGAGGCGCTCGGCGATGAGCGCTCCGATGTCGTGGTGGCAAGCAAGATCTTCCCGATCGCGCCGTTCCCCGCGATCGTGAAACAGCGCGCCGCGGCGAGCGCGAAAAGGCTGCAGCTGGACCGTATTCCGCTCTATCAGATCCACCAGGCCAATCCGGTGGTGCCCGATTCGGTGATCATGCCCGGGATGCGCGAGCTGCTCGACAGCGGACGCATCGGCGCGGCCGGAGTCTCCAACTACTCACTGGAGCGGTGGCGCAAGGCCGACGCCGCGTTGGGCCGACCGGTGATCAGCAACCAGGTCCACTTCTCGCTGGCGCACGCGCAACCGCTCGACGACCTCGTGCCCTTCGCCGAGCGGGAGAACCGGATGGTGATGGCCTACAGTCCGCTGGCGCAGGGGTTGCTCGGCGGGAAGTACGGCGTCGACAACCGCCCCGGCGGGGTGCGAGCGTTCAACCCGCTGTTCGGCACCGAGAACCTCAAGCGGGTCGAACCGCTGCTGAACACGGTGCGCGACGTGGCCGCCGAAGTCGGCGCGAAACCGGCGCAGGTGGCGCTGGCGTGGCTGATCAGCCTGCCCGGCGTGGTCGCCATTCCCGGAGCGTCCAGTGTGGAGCAGCTCGAGTTCAACGTCGAGGCCGCCGATATCGAGCTGAAGCCGGAGGCGATCGACGCGCTGACCTCTGAGGCTCGGGCCTTCCGGCCCGTGTCGGCTGTGCGAAGCCTCGGTGACACGATTCGCGAGAAGTTGACAAGCCGCTGACCTGAACTCATCGGTCTGCCGGTGCACCTCGCGTGCCGGGTGCACGCCACCTCTCTTGTCAGTCCCCCTGTTTACAGTCACGTCAAAGCGCGAATCTAGGGGGGATCATGCGCGGACGTGGGGTTATTGCGGGCGTGCTCGCAGTGTGCGGAGCAGTGGCGTTCTCGGCGCCGGCGTGTGCCGACCAGTTCGACTTCATCGCTCAGCTGGACAACCAGGGCGTGTTCTACGAGTCGATGATCGACATGATCGGCATCGGCAAGGAACTCTCCCACGAGCTGCGTTTCGGGGTGGATCCGTCGCTGGTGCTGGGCAAGCTACAGCGGACGGGGTTCGCCCCGACGGAGTCGGCCATCGTTCTGCTGGCGGCGGTGGACCACATGTGTGTGGACACCAAACCAGCAGTCGTGGAATGGGTGCGTGACAACGGCTATACGGGTCCGATCTGATGTCGGAGCCCTTCACGCCGAGTCGCGTTCGCGTCGTCGTCGGGGCGCCGTGGAAGGACGCCGCGATCAATTATCTGGACCCACGCTCGCCATATCGACCGTGGCCGGAGGTGCCCGACGCACGTCGCGGTGACGGCATCGTCGTCATCATCGACTGCGCGCCGCGCTTGGTGCTCCCTGACGTGATGCCCGTCGACGCACATGGCGCTGTGTCAGGCGCGATCGCCTCGCGCAGTGCATGGTTCAACACCGGGGTGCCGGTATCGCAGGTGGGTTGCGGGCTCGATGCGCTGGAAGAGCGATCCATGCTGGTCGACGGCCCCGAGGCGGCCGCACTGATCGGTGCGCTCGACCGTCTCGGGTTTGATCGTGACGACGGCCTGTTGTTCGGCGACACGTCGATGGCGCAGGCAGCTGTCCTGCTGGAGTCACGTGGCAGGTGCAGCGGATGTGACAACGCGTTGGACTTGCGCAGTCCCGATGCACGCGTGGATATTGGGATCTGGACGGTCGACGAGTTGAGATACGAGGACGCACCGACGGCGGGTCCGGACAGTATCGAAGTCGACCACGAATTCGACAGCCGAT
>CAZOIX010000009.1:0-728 GCA_964579685.1 uncultured Mycobacterium sp. | reverse complement strand
TTGCCTGTCGACTGGCCCGCGGCGCTTTGCATCGCCTGTCAGGCTGCGATGCGCGCCGGTGATTTCGAGAGGTTTCTCGACTATCGCTTCTCGCGTCATCCTGAGTGTTTGCGATGTGGTGAAAGACGTTCGCAACGCGCTCTTTTCGGAATGCTGCCTTTCGATGTCCCAATTGAGCCTTGGCGCGACGCACGGGGGTGCTGCGTCACGGCCGACAATTGGACCTGCACTAGGTGCGGCCACCAATGGTGAGCTTGGTTCCGCGGCAGAAGCGAGTCTCGACGTGGTCGCGCGGGCGCCATGTAGGTGCTGGCGGCGACACAAGGGCGCGGTCGTGATGTCACAGCGTCGAGCAGACTCCGGAGGGCTCGGGGCGGCCCTGTTCGGCGTGCTGTTGCTGATGGGACTGGTGATCACCTACTACTGGTTCTTCATCGCTGCCGACGCGGCCGTCGGGCTCTTCTTCGCCGTCCGCGCACTCGTCCGGCACGAGCAGGAACGACGCCTTGCTGCTGAACGCGAGGCCGAGGAAATCGCGTACCGCGCCGAACGTCAGCATCGGTGGGCGCAACGCGGCGACGATCGAGGTGTCTACGGAGTCGCGGGGGCGGAGTTGATGCACTCGATATCACCGAAGTTGCCGTTGCAGCAGGCGGACGAGTCAGCAGAGGAACCTGAAGTCGCCGCAATCGCCTACACGACAGGGGAATTGAGGGAGCTGCTCACAC
>CAZOIX010000008.1:0-18944 GCA_964579685.1 uncultured Mycobacterium sp. | reverse complement strand
GACCCGACGCCGTCGCCCTCGGGTGCGATGTCACCGACGAAGCGTCGGTGCAAACCGCCATCGACGCTGCCGCAGAAGCGCTCGGCGGGATCGACAACCTCGTGTACACCCCCGCAATCGGGCCTCTGGTGCGACTCATCGACACCGATGCAGAGACGTGGCGACGCATCCTCGACACCAACGTGATTGGCGCGGCGCTGGCCACCGCAGCAGCGGTGCCACACCTCGTGCAGACGAAGGGCAAGGTGGTCTACCTTTCCTCGGACGCGGGCACCTATGGGCCGCCGTGGCCGGGTCTCGGCGCATACGGGGTGAGCAAGTCGGCGCTCGACCGACTCGCCGAGTCCTGGCGGGCCGAACATCCCGACGTCGGCTTCACCTGTCTCGTCGTGGGCGAGTGCTCCGGAGGCAAAGGCGACGGCCAGACGGGAATGACCGACGGCTGGGACTCCGAACTCGCGACACAGGCGTACCCGCTATGGGTGTCGCGTGGCTGCATGCCCGGCAGGCTGATGCCGGTCGAGGACCTCGTCGACGTGGTACACGCCATCCTGAACACCAACTCAGCGACATCGATGCCGATGGTGATCGCCCGTGGCGCGCCCGACGGTACCGCCACCCTGCCCAAATGAAAGCGACCATGACCCAGTTCACCGGGGCGCCGATCTTCGACGCCGACCAGCACATGTACGAGACGTCGGAGTCTTTGACAAAGTTCCTCCCCGAGAAGTACTCGCGTGCTGTGCAATTCGCCCAATTTGGTCGGCACACACGGATCGTGATCAACAACAGAGTCAACGACTTCATCCCCAACCCCACGTTCGAACGCGTCGCCGCGCCCGGCGCGCACGAGAAGTTCTTCGCGGGCGAGAACATCGAAGGTCTCACGCTGCGCGAAATGCAGGGCCCTGCCATCGAGGCGCCCCCGGCGACGCGCAACCCGGTCGACCGTGTGGCCGAACTCGATCGTCAGGGGGTCGTCGAGGCGTTGAACTACCCGACGCTGGCCAGCCTCATCGAGCACGCGACCGCCGACGATCCCGAACTGTCGCTGGCCGTCATCCACGCGCTGAACCAGTGGATGCTCGAACAGTGGACGTTCAATTACCAGGACCGTGTCTATTCGACTCCGATCATCAACCTCTCCGAGGTCGACGGCGCCCAACGCGAGTTGGAATTTCTGCTCGCCAACGACGTTAAGGTCGTGCTGATCAAACCAGGCCCGGTCAACGGTATCCGGGGTTGGCGTTCGCCCGCCCTTCCGGAGTTCGACCCCTTCTGGCGTGACGTAGAAGCCGCCGGCCTGCCTGTCGTCCTGCACGCCAGCTATCCCCCGTTGGACGACTACGTCGGCAAATGGGAGCCACCCTACACCCAGAACTTCATGGCGCAGAGCGCATTTCGCTGGATGGTGCTGGGGCATCGGGAGATCTCCGACATGATCACGGCCCTCATCTGTCACGGCACGCTGACCCGGTTCCCCAAGCTGCGCATCGCCAGCGTCGAGAACGGTAGCTCGTGGATCTTCCCGTTGTTCAACGACTTCGACGACCTCTACAAGAAGATGCCGCAGAACTTCCCCGAGCACCCGCACGACGTGTTCCGCCGCAACATCTGGGTGAGCCCGTTCTGGGAGGGTTGTGTGTCCGACGTCGTGACCACCGTCGGCTGGGACAAGGTGCTGTTCGGTTCCGACTACCCACACCCGGAGGGGCTCGCGGAGCCGAAGGGCTTCTGGAAGTACGCCGAGGGGATGGATGAGCGGCGCACCTATGACTTCATGGGCGATAACGCGCGGCGGTTCATGGGATTGCCGATCGCCAACCCGGATCCGGCGGCGGTCCGGCCTCCTGCGTTGTCGAACGCCTGACTATTTTCGCATCCCGCCGCTGACGGTGATGTCGTCACCGGTGACGAACGATGACGCCTTGCTTGCGAGGTAGATGGCGGGCCCGACGATCTCGGACACGTTCGCGACGCGTTTCTGGGTCGTCGCCTCGGCGAGTAGCGCCAATGTACCCGGCTGTTGCTCCTCGAAGGACGCGATCATCTCGGTCGCAAAAGGTCCAGGGCTGAGGATGTTGACCCGAATCCCCCATGACGCCCACTCGTTGGCCATCGATACCGTCAGATGGCGAAGCGCCGCCTTCGACGCGCCGTAGGCAACCGAGATCGGCGTGGACGCATAGCCTTCCATCGAGCCGATGTTCACGATGCTACCGCCATCGCCGTCACGCATCACCGGTGCGACGCATTGACTCATCCGCAGCGCACCCTCCACATTCACGGCAAAAATCTTGCGCCACAGGTCCTGTTCGACGGATGTCACCGTCTGCAGGGTGGGATTGATGCCTGCGTTGTTGACCAACACATCGATGCGCCCATATGTCTTCACGACTGTCTCCACGAACGCGGGTATCGCATCCCAGTCGCCCACGTGGCACGCCAGTCCGGTGACGTTACCGCCGGTTGTTTCCGCGATCTCTGTTGCCACCGCATCGCAGCGGTCCTGCTTGCGGCTGGTGACCACGACCAACGCGCCCGCTCGGGAGAACCCCTCGGCGACAGCGCGGCCCAGCCCCCTGGTCGACCCGGTGACAATCGCCACCTGTCCGGTGAGATCGAACAGTGTGTACGGATCATTCATGAACTGCGTGCTCCTCCCTGTCGGACGCGGGCCACTGGTAAGCGCCGAACACCTGAGGGATCACGACGCCGGGCGGGGCCGACAGCACGTAGGGAATCGCCCGTACCGCGGTCATCGCGACGGCGAGCTGGCCGCCTGCGACGCCGGGAAGATCGATGGGGTCGTTGCCGATCGTGAACTCCAGTCGCAGCGGTGGCGAGCCGTCGACGACGACCCGGACGAGAAATTGTCCATCCAGCACAACATCCCAGCCGGGAATATCGGCGGCCGCCGTCCAGTACTCCTCGGCCACCAGAACCGGTAGGCCATCACGATATGCGGACCACGACAGTATCTGTCCCACCACGGATCCAGCCGGAAGTGTGCCACAGGCGACCTCGACGTCGTACGGCAACGTCGCCGTCGTGATATCGCTGCGGACCTCGTCGAAATCGAGCGCGAGCACATCTGCGGCGGCTGCCAGGGACTGCTCGTACTGGATGGATACCGCGCGAAACATCGCCGATTCGACGGTGATCTCCTCGGGTGCCTTCCCCATGCCCATCAGATCGACGAGCATCTCCTTGGCCGTCACCGCGCGGCAATCGACGAATTCCTGGACGGTGATCTTGTCGACGCGTTGCGAGAGCGCGGTGACCGACGTCGCGAGGCGTTCGAACATGAAGCCCGGATGCTCACCCGCAGCATGGAATCGGGTGCCGGCCTGCACGCACGCCTGCTTGATACGCGTATCGGCGTCGGCGCCGAACGTCGGCAGGTGGTTGTAGGAGGTCGTGGTGATCACATTCTTGCCGGATCCCAGCAACGCGACGATGTCGTCGGTGTTCGAGTTGTCGCGGAAGGCCTTGCTGGCCGCGTGCAGGACGATGTCGGCATCCATGTTCAGGATCGCCGCTGCATCGTTGGTGCCCAGCACATTCGTCGTTGGGCGGCCGACGATTTCGCCGGCGTCGATGCCGACCTTCGACGGGCTGTACACGTAGAGACCCACCAGTTCCAGATCGCGCCGATCGACGATCTCACGCAGCGCAGCCGTGCCGACCGAGCCGGTTGCCCATTGGATGACGCGGACGGTCATGACGACGCTGGTGGTTCGAGCAGGCCCTCGATGGTGCCGTGCAGAACGATGCCGCTGGCGTCGGGAAGCACGCGTCGCGCGATGAGGAACTCGCTGCCGACCCAGCCGTGGCGGATGTACTTGCCGAATCGCAATCGGGTGCCGGGAGCTCCAGACGCCGCGGGCACCATCTTGATCTTCTCGAGCGCCTGCTTGACACCGACGCCCGTCAGCGGCCGCGCATTGGCCAACGCGATCATCATCAGCCGCCCGACGTCGTAGCAGTAGACCGGGAAGAAATACTCCGGCCGATGACCGAACCGCTGGTGAAACCGGTCCAGGAACGCCTGCCCGACCACATTCCTCTCGTCGTACTGGTCCAACCCGATCCAGCCCGCGAGCTGTTCGCGCCACCATCGGCTGGTCGAGGCGAACTCGAACGCCGTGGTGGTGTAGCGCGGCGGCATCCAGCCGATCTCGGCAAGAGCATCGTTCATACCGGGAATGCCGAGGCCGAAACCGACGTGGATGATGGCGTCGGGTTTCTCGGCAGATAGGGCGGTCATCGCGGTGCGCTTTTCCGACTGCACCTGCGGGATCGCCACCTCCGCGGTGATGGCCAGACCCGCGTCAGCGCATGCGACCCGGGTGGTCCTCAGGTACTCGGCCCCGATCAGCGAATCCTCGAACGCGATGCCCACCGATCGACAGCCGTCGAGCGCCGCGACGGTCGCGATGATGATCGGTTCCTCCTCCATCGAGCCGGCGGGCAGCCCGAACACCCACTCCCCCAGCATGGTCTCGGTTGCCGCCATGGTGATGCAGGCGACCTCGGCCAATTCCTCCACATAGGGACGCAACGCCGCACCGTTCTCCGAAACCCATGGACCGAAGATGACGTGCACATCCTCTTCCACCAGGTCGAAGAACGCATCGCGCACCGCGCGAAAAGAGCCCGTGGGCAGGCCTTGCACCGCGCGCACGACGAACTCGACGGGACGCTCCAACAGGCCGCTTTCGGTGAACTCCTCGGCAACGAGCTGAAGTGACGGCACGATGTTCTCGTCGAATTCGCCTGCATCGTCGATGTAGTCGATGAGCAGACCGATCCGAGCCGGTGAGACGTTACTTCCCGAAGCCACGTCGACCTCCCACGATTTCTGGTACGTCGGCAAGATCAAGAATTCCAGGCGGCGCGTCGCGGACGACGGGTATCGCGTGAACCGCATGCATTGCAGTTGCCAGACAACCCATCTCGGTGTGATCCTCGCCGGCGACGCCCAACACGAGATTGCAGCGCAGCGTAGGCTCTCCCGCGAATTCGATCTCGTAGCCCTGAGTCCGTGACCACTCCGGCGCCACATCGGCATCCATCCATGTCACATGCTCGACAACAATCGCAACTGATCCGCAATCGGCGCGGACACCGAGTTTCATCGCCCCCACTGTTCCCGCGGGCACCACACCGGCCGCAACCTTGAGTTCTGTGTCGGTGACGGCGACCTCGCGGAACGGCTCGACGGAAACGACGGCGAGGTTCAGTGCCTTGGCGACAATGTGTGCCGTGCTCACGAAGGCGTTTCCTGCGCGCGCAGGATCGCTGAGAACCGGCACGCCGGAATCCGCGCGATGGCCATAGCCCATCACGTTGAACATCATGTCGCTGCTGGGATATCCCGCGTAGGAAAGAGACTCGCGGATCACAATGCGATCGCAGCGGTACGAAAGCCGCGACAGCACGGGAGCTACGGCTTCACCCCAGAAGCCGGGAAACAATCCGACGCCGAGGAAGGATGCCTCGCCGTCGGCGCAGGCCTGCTCGATGAGTCGACCGTGTTGCGGGTCGAATCCACGCGCGTCGATGAATGAACTCCCGGTGGCGATCACGTCGACGCCTGCCGCGAGAAGGTTTGTGACATCGACGAAGCAGTCGTCCGGATTCTGCTCGACACCGCCCATGTACAGCACGACATCGGGCCTGGACTCGACGATCTCGTAGTTGCTGTCGGTCGCACGCACTCCGGTTCGTCGCCTGCCGACCAACTCCCCTGCGTCACGGCCGACCTTGGCCGGGTCATAGACCCGCACGCCGACCAGTTCGAGTTCGGGTGCGTCGATCACGGCGCGCAGAGCGAGGCTACCGGTCGTGCCGGTCGCCCACTGCACCACGCGCGTGGTGTTCATTCGGGCTCCACCGGCCAGGAAAGTTGAAGATCTGGAACGAATCTCAGCGGCGGACGGTATCTCACCTCATAGCCCGGACTCAGCGTGTAATCGGGGATACGGTGATGCCACTCGCGCATCGCGATGCGGAGTTCACGCCGCGCGAGGTGCGAGCCGAGGCAACGGTGCGGCCCACCCCCGAAGGCCAGGTGGCGGTTGCCACGGCGGCCGAAGTCCACGCGCAGCGGATCCGGGAATTCCGTGGGATCGACGTTGGCGGCACTGAGGTTGACGTACGCGTGGTGACCCGCGGCGATGTCGTGATCGCCGATGGTCCGTGACTCACGGGCCCAGCGCACAACCAACGGAACAGGTGTCTCCCAGCGCAAGAGCTCCTCGACTGCGCGCGGAATGATGTGCGGATCTGCAGCAAGCTGCCTGCGATGATCCGCGTGCTGAGCTAGGTACGCCCAGAAGCACGTCAGCGTATCCGTCACTGTGTCGAGTCCTGCGGTGAGCAATACGAAGCAGATGGAGAGCATGTCATCACGGGAGAGGGGAACACCGTCGAGCTCCGAGCGCGTCAGCTCGGTCAGCAGATCATCCTGCGGTGATGCGGCCCGAGCGTCCAGCACCGAGTCGAAGTACGCATACACCTGCTGCGCTGTGCAGCGTTGTATCTCGAGCTTCTCGTCAAGGCTGGACTCATCCGTTCCGGGGTGCAGTAGACCATCGCGCATCTCGACGAGTGAATCCAACTGCTCCCAGGGCAGACCCATCAGGCCCAAGAACACCGACGACGGGAAGAGTTCCGCGAATTCGGTAGCGAAGTTGCAGGACCCGCGGTCGATAAAGGTATCGATGAATCGGTTGACGCGCTCGGCGATGTCGGTCTCCTGCGCCTCCATCCTCCGTGGCGAGAACATCGGATCCAACACCCTGCGGTAACCGGTGTGCGCGGGAGGGTCGACGCCCAGCGGTATCAGTGGTTTGGTGTTGCCCTGCTCTACCAGGTCGGCGGACGAGAAGATGTCGGGCTCGTTGAGCGTCGAGGCGACGAGGACGCGGCTGTTGACCATCACATGTCCGGCCAACGCGACGGTTCCTTGCTGCGCGAGTCCGTGGTTGGTTGGCTGAGGGGAGCTCGCGTCGAGGCTCGCGGGGCCGTCACCGCTGACGAACTTCAACTTCGTCACAGGCATATCTGCGCGTGCGGCGGTGTCGTCAGCCACGTCCGTCCCTTCGATACATCTAGATGTATTCGAACATGGTAAATTGAAAATATCTAGATCTTTTGGCCGACGATTTCGAGGATGCGGTGATATCAGGTAGACCCGCTGCCGTCGTGGCAGGTGAGATCCCCGAACGAATTGCCGCCGAACTCCGTTCGCAGATCGTCGACGGAAAGCTCAGGGACGGTGATGCGCTCGGCCGCGAACCCGACCTGGTGAAAAAATTCGGCGTATCCCGTCCAACATTGCGGGAAGCGTTGCGGATCCTCGAGACGGAGGGATTGATCGAGGTGACGCGTGGGGTCCGCGGTGGCATCTTCGTTCGGGCGCCCAGCAGGCGGATGACGGCACGCAGCGCATCGATGCTGCTACGTGCCCAGAATGTTTCGCTGGCTGACGTGTTCGAGGCACGCTACCTGCTCGAACCACCGGCGGCACGCGCCATCGCGTCGCGCGGGCGCGGACGACGCGATGCGGTCGCCCAACTCAGCTCGCTGCTCGACAGGGAAACAGCATCGATCGGCGATCACCGGGCCTGGGGTCTGGCCAATCATGGCTTCCACGAAGCGCTCGTCACCCTGGCGGGCAATCAGACTCTGAGCCTCGTCGCAGGAACACTCAACGAAATCCTCGCCAGCGCCCTCATCGCCGTCAGTAGCGTCGACGAAGACCTCACATCGATGTCCGTCCGCCGCCGAGACCTTCGATCACAGCAGCGTCTGCTCGAACTGATCGACGCCGGTGACGCGGATGGCGCCGAAAAGCACTGGCGCGCACACATGGCCTACCTCGCCCGCAAAATGGTGCGTGCAAGTGAGACAACGCTGGTCGACCTGCTGCCGTGATGTGAGGAACTCGGATCTGTTGGAGTTCATGCGCTCCCGGCCGTCTTAACCTCGGCGGGACACTTCCTTCGCATGGTCGACGTGGAATCGCGCCGCCTTTCGGATCGACTCAGCGGCGGGGCGCGGATTCCATCCGAGCTCCCGTATCGCCTTGCCGTGATCCGCAGGTGATGTGGTGTGCAGGAGCCGCACACCGGTCACGTCGATGACGGGATCACGACGCAGCAATCGGGACACCGCCCCGTTGACGAAACCCGCGGCGTACATCGCCGCCAGCGGAATCCCGAAGCGCGGCGGTCGCGCACCGACTTCTGTCGCCGCGGTCGACAGGAGATCCCGCATCGGCATGTATGTCTCGGAGATGATGTAGCGCTCACCGACGCGGCCATGCTCGGCCGCGAGAAGGAACGCGTCGGCGACGTCCTCGATACCCACCACCTCGGTGGACACTCCCCTGACGTACACCGGAAGCTGTCCGTGGGCAGCCAATTTCACCATCAGACCTTGGCTCGGCTGCCAGTCCAGCGGTCCGTAGGGGTTGGACACGTTCAACGCGACGGCCGGCAGTCCCCGTTCGCGGGCATACCGCAGGACCATATCCTCCGCCTCGCGGCGCGACTGGATGTAGGGCCCTCCGACTCCTGGCCAGTTGAACGCGTCGTCTTCGGTGGCCGCACGGCCTTCGCCGAGGGCGATGGTCCCGATGGTGCTGCAGAACACGAACCGGTAAAGGTCTGCATCCAAGGCGATGTCGAGCACCCGCCGCAAGCAGTTGACGTTGGTTTCGAACAGGGGCGCCGGGTCGCGGAGGTGGAATCGGGTGTCCACCACGCAGTAGTACACGACATCGCGGTCGGCCATCGCGGTGCGCAAGGCCTGCTCGTCATAGAGGTCGCCGTAGCACCGCTCGACGCCGTCGAGGTCGTCGATGCCCGTCGTCTTGCTGGACTTGCGGAGATACACCCGAACGTCGTCGCCGCGCGCGACGAGTTTTCGGGTGACGTGGGAGCCGACAAAGCCACTCGCACCCATGACGAGGGCCTTCCGCGGAGTCGGCAAGCTAGGACACCTTCTTGACGACGGGTGCATACGCAGGCTTACCAAGGCCAAGTACATACTGCGCGATCATGTTTCGGAAAACTTCGAGGGTTCCGCCGTAGATCCCGACCAGCGGAGCGAACCGGTAGACGTATTCCGCTGCACCGTCGTCGGCCGCCCCGTCGGTGCCTATCGGCAGCGATGCGGCCGTACCCAGGATGTCCATCAGATCCGGTGAGATGTCGCGCATCGTCTGTGCAAGCGCCACGCGACCGAAGATGCTCGGCGCGCTCAGGGCAGCCTCCATTCGAGCAACGCTTCGCCCCAACCGGTATGCGACCGAGCCGTCGTCGATCAGCCGGCGACCGTCAGGACCTGTCTCGGCGACCTTGGCGGCGGCCTTGTCGGCCGCGGCGGCCATGAAGCCGGCCTGGTGCATCATGATCGACACGTCTTGCAGACCGTCCCGAGCGGCTTCTACCGCACCGTGCTCGACGTTGAGCGGTTCGCGCACCACCGTCCAGCCGTCGTTGACCTCTCCCAGCCGGTACTTGTCATCGACCCGGACATCGCTGTAGTAGACGATGTTCGTGCGGTCGCCGTCGACGGTACGCACGCCCTGGATCTCGATGCCGGCCGAATCGAGCGGGACCAGGAACATGGTCAGGCTCTTGTGCTTCGGCGCCGTGGGATCGGTGTTGGTGATCAGGAAGACGTACTGGCAGTTGTGCGCGCCGGTGGTGAACATCTTCGACCCGTTGATCACCCATCCGTCCCCGTCGCGTACCGCGCGCGTCTTGCAGGTGGCGACATCGGATCCGCCCTCCGGCTCGGTATAGCCCAGACAGAGGCGGGCATGACCGCTGTAGACCAGCGGCATCACTTCGGCTTTCAGTTCGGGCGAACCGAATTTCTCCACCGACCGCGAGATCATGGCGGTGGTGCCCGAGGTGACCCACGGCACGTGGGCGCGTCTCTTCTCGAGTGCCCAGATACGGGCCCGGAGACGATTGAAGCCGCCTTCGGACTCCGGCTTCCACTCCTTCTCCAGGTAGCCCGCTTCGCCGAGCGCCAAATGCACGCCCTCGTCGAAATTGTCGCCGGTCTCGCGATCGCGGCGAATCACCTCATCGGTGACGTGGGTGCGCAGAAAGTCGCGCGTCTCGTCGAGGAACGCCTGATCGTCGTCGCAGAGTTCGACTCGTGAAAAATCCATTGCGGCGCTTACCTGCTTTCCCGGGCGACGACGATCTCGGCGACGTACTTGGCGGTGATGCCGGGGTCTCCTCCCGCCAATGACCATCCACGGGCACGAACCAGATAGGCGGTCGCGGCTGCTTCCGCCGAGACCCCAAGGCCCCCTTGTACATGCACCGCCATCGTTGCCGCCTTCGACGCTTCTTCGGCCATGAACACGAACGCCGACGGGGCCAGCTCCGGACGCTCGTCGGGCTCGTTGTCGAGGAACCACGCCGCCCGCCGGGCCAGGTTGCGCCCGCCCTGCACGGTGATGGCGATGTTGGCGAGCGGATGCGAGATACCCTGCAGCGTCGAGATCGGGACCCCGAGTGTGTAGCGGGACTTGGCGAAGTCGGCGGCGATGGTCATCGTCTCCTCGACCAGGCCGACCAACGCCGCAGCGGTGAGCACTCGCCATTCATCCAGTGCCCGTTGATATTCGGCCAACGCATCCGGACCACTGCCCAGCACGGTGCGGTCGTCGGCGGACGCCGGATCGACCCACGCCATGGGCAGCTTGCCGATGTTGTCGACTTTGACCGGTCGGGTCCCGAACGTCAGGCGCACGACATCGGGGCCGTCGCGCACGATGATGTGGTCGGCGATCGAGCCAGTGGGGATGAGGCGAACCCCGGACGCGTTGTCCTGTCGGGGGTCGAGTGCGACCAGCTGCTTACCGTTGACGACGTCCGGCTCGACCGTGCCGAGCCGTGCCAGCAGCCGAGCCGCGCAGACGTGGTCGATCCACGGAACCGGGGCAAGCGCCCTGCCGAGCTCCTCGGCCACCAGCGTCAGATCGACCAGGGTGGCGCCGTCACCACCGCTGGACTCGGGCAGCGCCATGCTCGTTGCACCCATGGCGCACAGACGCTCCCACAGGCTCTTGTCGAACCCGGATTCCTCGGCGGCGCGGACGGTTTCGATCGGGCAGTGCGTCTTGAAGAACTCTCGATACGCGGACTGCACGGCCTCGTGGTCCTCGGACAGGCTGTAGTCCAGCCTCCGCAGTTCGTAACGGTCCATCGTCACTGCTCCTCTCGGGGCCCGAAGAAAAACTCGTCGGCGTTGTTGTAGAGGTAGTTGTCGAGCGCCTCGGCCGGTAGATCAAGCGCCAAAGCCTCCGGCACCACGCGATGCATTCTCAGCACGGGCCAGTCCGAGGCGAAGATCACCTTGTCGGGTCCGCGGGTGCGCATGTAGTGCAGCAGGCTGTCGGGCAACCGCTTGGGCGACCATGCCGATGTCATCAGCCGCAGGTTCTTGTACTTGATCATCAGCCGGATCGCGACGTCCCACCACGGATCGGCCCCGTGGATCATGCACAGTTTCAGCTCCGGGAACCGTACGCAGACGCGGTCGAGGTGTATCGGGTTCTGCACCTCGCCGGGGATCGGCGGACCCGGCAGTCCGGTGTTGATGCAGAGCGGCAGGCCGAGTTCCGCGCATTTGGTGTAGAGCGGGTAGTAGACGGCATCGCTGGGCGGATACTGCCCATCACCCCAAAAGCTCGGGCCCACTGCGGTATACGCCACCGGCAAATCGCGAACCATCGCGCTCAGTTCCCGCAGCGACGGCATCGGCCGCAACAGATTGACACCGCCCACGGCGAGGGCGAACTTGTCGGGCCGCTGGTCGACGAACTTGCGCGCCGTCACGGATGGCTTCGTGAGGCTGTCCATCAGGATGGCCTTCTCGACGCCGCGCTCGTCCATCTCCTCGAGCAACTGCGGCAGTTCCACCTGGTCGTAGAGCGACTGCGGACCCTTGAAATAGTCGTCGCGCACCTTGAGCATGAACTCGGGCTGCTTCTCGGTCTCGCCGAAATGCACGTTGACCAGGCAATCAATCACTCTCGGGCTCATGTCAACGAGGCCTCCTGCACCGCAGTGGTTTTGGCCCAGCGGTAGTCCGGTTTGCCGTTGCCGAGTCGGCGGATCTGGTCGACGAAGATGAACTCCTTCGGTGCCTTGAACCTCGCGAGATGCTCGGTGCATTGGCTGTGCAGTTGCTCGGTGCTGACATCGGCGCCGGGTTGCAGGGCCACCAGCGCGACGATCTCTTGTCCCCACCGTTCGCTGGGCCGTCCGACCACCAGCGCGTCGGCCACCCCGGCATAGGCGCGCAACACCTCTTCGACCTCTTCCACGAAGACCTTCTCGCCGCCGGTGTTCACCACGAGAGAGTCTCGTCCGAACAACTGGAGTGACCCGTCAGCAGCGAGCGAGCCGCGGTCCCCGGAGATCACGACACGCTGCCCGTCGACGACGGGAAACGTCTTGCGGGTCGCAGCCTCGTCGTCGAAATAGCCGAGCGGGATGCGCCCGGCGCGGGCGACGAAGCCGACCTCCTGCTCCCCCGGTTGCAGGAAGCGGCCGTAGTTCTCGGACAGGACCAGCGCACCTTCCCGTAACACGAACGTGTCCTTCTGCTCGCCGTGTTGGCTGCGCCCGAAGCCCACGTTCCCGGTCTCCGACGAACCGTAGCCGTTGATCAGGGTGATCTGTGGCAGCAATTCGAGGAGTGCCTGTTGGTGTTTGGGGTTGGTTGCGGCTCCGCCTGTGCCGATCGCGTACATCGACGACAGGTCGTAGGCGCCGTTGCGCAGCTCCTCCACCAACGGTCCCGCGTAGGCATCACCGACCATCGTCATCATGCCGACCTTCTCGCGCTCCGCCGTCTCGAGCACCGCTCTCGGGTCGAACCGTGTCTTGTCGTAGAGCACGATCGGCAACCCGTTGAGGAGCCCGGCGAACGCCGTCCACATACCGGCGGCGTGCATCAACGGAGACACCGCGAACCAGGGTTGACCGTCGAATCCGAGCTTGGCGTGAATTTCGTCGACCGACTCATGGTCGGCGCCGTTCATCGACACCACGTAGGTGTCGCTCTGCCGCCACATCACCCCTTTGGGCCTGCCCGTGGTCCCCCCGGTGCACACCATCATCACATCGTCTGGTGACGGCGCGACGCCGTGATCCGTATCTCCTTGAGCCAGGGCCTCTTCCAAGCTGACAGCGCCCGGCAATTGAGCCACCGAGCTGTCGTCGTCAACCGAGATCATCACGTCGGCCATCGCCGGTGGAAGCACGTCGGCGAATTTCGGCCCGAATGAGCGGTGGTATATCACCGCCCGTGGCCGCAGGTAGTCCAGGAGTTCGGCCACTTCGCGCGGGGTGTAGTTGTAGTTGACGTTGACGGGGACGGTTCGCGCCTTCAACGAACCGATGACCATGTCGGGGTACAGATCGTTGTGCATGATCAGCGCCACGCGATCCTGTCCGCATTCCCAGTTCGCGAGTTGCGCCCGTTCCCGGTGCGCGCCCAAGCCGTTGCCTGCCAGGTAGTTGGCCAGTCTGCGGGTGCGATCCGCCGCCTCACCGAATGTGCTGCGCCGCGCGCCGCAGACGGTCATCAACCGGTCGGGGGCAGCGTCGGCGATGGCGTCGAGCACCGCCCCGAGGGTCCATTCGCCCATGACTAGGCGGAGGCCGTCACGTTCGCACCCAGCAGCTCGAGTGCGTTGTCGCGCATGACTTTCCGGGTGTCGGTGTAACTGAACTCGGGGAACTGCGGGATGTCGGCGGTGAACGTCATCGGGTCAGCCAGACCTTCGCCGTGGGGCCAGTCCGAGCCGAACAGGATCTTGTCGACACCGATGGTGTCCGCAAGCACCTGGACGTCGTCCTCGTAGTACGGCGCGATCCAGACATTGTTCTTGAGCTGCTCGACCGGGTCTTCCTTGTAGTGATAGGGAGCGGTGTTGGCGGACTTCTTCAGGCGCTTGATCAAGCGGTAGACGAAGTACGACCCGTTCTCGATGCTGGCGACTTTCAACGTCGGATGCCGCGTGAACACCTGGTGCACGATCATCGAGGCCATCGCGTCGTGGATGGCCCGGTCGTCGAGCAGCACCTGATCGAGCGGGTCCTTCTTGCCGAAACCCTCGAATGTCGCCTTGCCGCCCCACAACGCCGCGATCGCCAGGTAGCCGCTGTCGGAGAGATGGAAGACCACCGGAACGCCGGCCTCGGCGAGTCGCGCCCACACCGGATCGTGCAGCGGGTCCCCAAGCGAGCGCGGCTTGACCACGCCAGGTACCGGCGCGGGCCGCACGCACACGATCTTGGCGCCGCGCGACAGGACGAACTCGACCTCCTCGACGGCCTTGTCCGGATCGGCCAGCGAGATGATCGGCGCGGACAGGAATCGATGATCGGGACGGTCGAAGCCCCAGTCTTCGTCCAACCACAGATTGAATGCGTGCACCGTGGCCATCGTCGCCTCGATGTCGTGCTTGAGGGCTTCCTCCACACCGCACGCGAACGTCGGCAGCATGAACACCGTCTCGAGGTTCTGCTTGTCGAGGATCTTCACGCGGGCGTCGCGATTCTGGTACTCGGGATGGTCGGGCAGCCGGTCGACCTTCATCAGCGACGCCGGGTCCACACCCTCGGGGATCTCTCCGCGGAACAGCAGATCCAGACAGCCCGGCTCGATGATCGGGTCGAACGTGGGATTGGGGATGAAGTGGTTGACCACCCCACCCATCACCGCGAACGTGCGTTTGCCCTCGGTGAGCATCTGCACACCTCGGCGCTTGAACTCCTTGGGCAGGTGGCGGGTGCACGAGTCGATGGTTTCGTAATAGTGGTTGTCGACGTCGATGGCCATGTAGTCCAGGGTCACGGTTCCTGTCCTTTCGGAAGTCATTTGGCCGGCCCTCGGGCCGGCGGCGGAAAGTTGGGCTGCCGCTTTTCGAAGAAACTGGTGATTCCTTCGATGAAGTCGGGGCGCTGCATGGATTCGTGCACCAGCTTCTCGGCATCGTCGCTGGCATCGAACACATCACGCATGGTGTCTGCGTACACCTGTTGCTTGATCACCGCCAGCGAACTGGGCGCACAGTTGGCGGCGATGTCCTCGGCGTAGGCGATCGCACTCGGCAGCAGGTCATCGGGCGCCACGACCTCTTTGACCAGACCCAGCCGCTGCGCCTCGTCGGCCAGGAAGACCCGGCCGGACAGCAGCAGGTCGAGGGCCACGCCCTGGCCGACGATGCGCGGCAGGATCCAGGAGATGCCGTACTCCGCGATGAGGCCGCGCCGCGCGAACGATGTGGTGAACTTGGCGCCGGCCGCGGCGAAGCGCACATCGCACATCAACGCCATCGTCATGCCCATGCCTGCGCACGCGCCGTTGATCGCCGCGATGACCGGTTTCCGCATCGTGGTCGTGAAGTGCGGATGACGCGCACCGACGAGCTTGCCGACATCGGTGTCCGCGGCGGCATCGACGGTGGCGGCACTGATCGACGTGAGGTCACCCATATCGGCGCCGGCGCAGAACGCGCGGCCGTTGCCGGTGACCACGACGGCCCTGACGTCGGGATCGGCCTCGGCGTCGTCGAGTCGCAGGTAGAACATGGTGGCCAGGCCGCCGCCCCAGCCATTCATCCGTTCGGGCCGGTTGAGCGTCAGGACCGCGACGCCGGTGTCGAGGACCTCGTAGAGCACCGGCTCACCCTGGTCGGCGGCAACGGGATCGGCGACGCGGTCTCCAACGCTCACCCGTCAGCCCTCCTCAGGCGTTCGAACTGGATGTATGTCCATACTGTACACCTATCGGTAGCGCCTTCCGCAATCGCCTGGCGGCTCATCAATCGACCACCCCGAACCGCCGATACGCAGCGTCGATCTGGTCTTTGGCGTCCTGAGGCAACATGGCCTGCGGAGGCCGCGAGTGGGGGTATGACCCAACGGGCAGCCCGAGCACCGACGCCGCGTACTTGAACGCGCCACCCCAGTGGGTGAAGTAGTCGGGCCGGCCGGGATAGCAGGTGAACCACGACCGCATGTCGACACCGAACTGGTCCATGCCGGACTTTGCGGCATGATCGATCGCCTCGGACAACCGGTCGCTCCACACGAGTTCCCAGTATTCGGAGAGCACGGGTCGTTGCGGCGTTTCGTACAGATACCCCGCGGTGCCCAGTTGTGCGGGCCCGACGACCCCTGCGCGCAGCCATCCGGCGCGGTACACCGTGAGATCGCATTCCCAGATCGTCAGGTCGGGCGCGAGGTCGTGGAGCAACCGGCTGGCGGTGGGCCGGAATGCGCCCTCCTTCGTGGCGCACACCGCCGGGATCTCGTCGTAGATCCGCGCGCTCTCCGCCGGACTCAGCACGTAGCCCGACGAGGGCGAGTTGAACATGCCCAGCGCGATATCGCTGCGATCGGCGATGTAGCGGAAGAAGCGGAGCACCCCCTCACCGCCATGTGTTTCCATCATCGGCGTCTGGATGTAGACGATGTCGGCACCGGCCTGTTGGGCGTGCAGGGTCAGCTCCAAACAGTCCTTCGCCGACATCGCGGCGGTGCAGGCCTGTACGACGACGTCGGGATCGGCGCCTCTGCCCTCTTCGATCGCCACCTCCAACAAGCGTTTTCGCTCATCGAGGGTCAGCGACCAGAACTCCGCGATACCGCTCGTGCACCACAGCATCGGATGACGAAGCTCGCCGACGCAGTAGCGCACCAACGTTCGGTAGGCGTCCCAGTCGATGTCGTCGCCATCCTCGCCGCCGAATGGTGTGTACAGGGAATTGCCGATACCCCGCAGATTGCTGCGGGCCCACTCACGCGCCTCTTTGGCCGTTGCCACCGCTGCCTCCTCAGGTGAAGTCGGAGCCTCCGTCGACGTTGACGTTGGCACCAGTCATGTAGGAATTGCGCCGGGACGCGAGAAACGCGACGACGGGGCCCATTTCGTCGGGCAGGCCCGCGCGCGGTAGGTGCGCCGGATGGCCGAAATGCTCGTCGATCGCCGACATCAACGCGTAGGGATCGCTACCGTCGACCCCGACAGACGCGGCCCAGCCGACCAACGCCTCCGACGCAATGCTGCCCGGCGAGACGACGTTGACCATGATCTCGTCCTTCGCCAGCAGCAGCGACAGATTCTTCGAGATGCTCGTCAGCGCGGCCTTGGCGGCCGTGTACGCGGGCAGGATGGTGCTCTGGCGTTGGGTGGAGTGCGCAGAGAAGTTGACGATCCGCGCCCACTGCGCTTTTCGCAGCAGCGGCAGCGCAGCGTGAACACAATGCACCATTCCCATCACGCCGTCGTCGAACGCCGCGCGCCACTGATCGTCGGTGAGATCCTCGAAAGTGCCGACCGATCCGGGGCCGACCGCGTTGATGAGAATGTTGAGTTCGCCGCCCCACCGTGCGCTCAGTTCGTCGAACACCCGCTGCACCTGTTCGGTGTCCGTGGTGTCGGCTACCAGCCCGACCGCATCGGGACTCCCCCGCTGCGCCAAATCCCTTGCGGCGTCGTCGAGTACCGCCGACGTGCGGCCGACGACGGCCACCCGAGCACCGTCCTCGGCCAGGCAGCGCGCGGATGCGAGACCCATCCCGCGGCCGCCTCCGACCACGACAGCGGCCGCGTCCCTCAACCCGAGATCCATGGTGGTCGCGCCGTCAGGTACCGGTCCAGTTGGGTGCGCGCTTCTCCGCGAACGCGATCGCCCCCTCTTTGGCATCGTTCGACGAGAAGATCGGAATGATGTACTCGAGTTGCTTTTTCCACATCTCGTCCTCACTCCAGTCGGCGGACTTGACGAGAATTTCTTTAGTGGTGGCCACCGCGAGCGGGCCGTTGGCAGTGATGCGTTCGGCCAATTCGATTGCACCGTCCAGCGCTTTGCCCGGCTCGGTGAGCACATTGACGAACCCCCACGCCTCACCCTGCTCGGCGGTGAAGCTCTCGCCGGTGAGCGCCAATTCGAGTGCCTTTTGATACGGAATGCGCTTCTGCAGCCGCAGTAGTCCGCCACCGGCGGCCACCAGGCCTCGTTTCACCTCGGGGATCCCGAATTTCGCCGACCGCGATGCCACCACCAGATCCGTCGCCAGTACGACTTCGGTGCCTCCGGCCAACGCGTAGCCCTCGACGGCCGAAATGAGCGGTTTCCTCGGCGGCCGCTCGGTGAAGCCGATGCCACGGCCGGGAATCGCCACCATTTCGCCCGCGGCGAAGGCCTTCAGATCCATACCGGCGCAGAAGTTGCCGCCCGCTCCGGTGAGCACCGCGGCCGACAGGTCCTTGTCCTCGTCGAGTTCGTCGACGGCGTCGGCCAGCCCCTGGCTGACGGCAAGATTCACCGCGTTTCGGGATTCGGGCCGATTGATCGTGATGACGAGTACGCGCCCCCGGCGCTCCGTCAGGATTTCCTCCGACACACTTCGCCTTTCGCTTCTCTGGCTAGAAACACTTACTATAGGACTTACAGTAAAGAGGCGAAACGGTGGGCACGGCACCGGCGCAGCCGCGACACGTCGGCGTAGACGCAGATCAGAGCGGCATTGCCGGTACATTCAGTCCACCAGTCGATTTTGATGGAGGTGCCGTTCGTGGCAAGGCAGGCGACCGCCGAGAAGCGTCCACGACGTGAGCGCGGGTCGATCAATCCCGACGACATCATCAAGGGTGCGTTCGAGCTGGCTGAAGATGTGGGTATCGACAACCTGTCCATGCCGCTGCTCGGTAAGCACCTCGGGGTCGGCGTGACGAGCATCTACTGGTACTTCCGCAAGAAGGACGACCTGCTCAACGCGATGACCGACCGCGCGCTGCGTCAGTATGTCTTCGCGACACCGTATGTCGAGGCCAAAGACTGGCGCGAGACCCAGCGCAATCACGCACGATCCATGCGAAAGACG